>USEH01000097.1 GCA_900553675.1 uncultured Ruminococcus sp.
TAGCCGTTCCTTTACCGCAGGCGTCGGGCGAAAGATAGTATCCGAGTATCGCTTCCCCGTTTCCGGCGACGACGGCGTCTATATTCCCGGCGACTTTCCCGTCAGCAACTATGGCACGGTAAAAACCCGCTTTCCCCTCTTCGGTCAAGCAATACTCTATCCTCTTTGCCGCATAATCCTCGTTATAAGGAAAAGGCAAAGCGTCGGTAAGAAAAGTTCTGTCGGTATTGTTACAAATTTCCGTCAGAATTTCCGCGTCGGAGTTTTGCCAGTGTCGTAGTTCCGTCGTCATCGGGTGATAAATTTCCTTTTATATAAATTTAGTGTTCCGAAAATACACGTTATTAACTATAATTATTACGAAAAACTTTTCTTTCTTCGGAATTATAATTCTTTTTTAAGCGTTATCCGAAGAACTTTTTTTGCCTTTCGGTCTTTGTTTCTTTGCGGGAATGTAGAGTTTTGCCATACCGGCTTCGCTGGTT
The DNA here is from genome assembly GCA_900553675.1 of uncultured Ruminococcus sp. Classification (GTDB taxonomy): domain Bacteria; phylum Bacillota; class Clostridia; order Oscillospirales; family Ruminococcaceae; genus Faeciplasma. The sequence continues at coordinate 486 of USEH01000097.1, forward strand.
TCTCTGTAACGATTGGAAAGGTCTTTTCCCGTTTCGTACATAACTTCGATTATGGTATCGAGGGAAACCGTCCTCGTCGCAAACAGAAAATCGGCAAGGCTCAGAGAGTTCAAAGCCCTCATTGCGGCGACGGCGTTCCGTCCGATACAAGGTATCTGCACCAACCCGTCCACAGGATCGCAGGTAAGTCCGAGATGATGTTCGATACTTATTTCGGTAGCGTATTCGATCTGGTCGAGACCGAGTTCGAAAATTTCCGCAAGTCCCCCCGCCGCCATGGCGCAGGCGCTGCCTATCTCGGCTTGACAACCGCATTCGGCTCCGCTTATCGAAGCGTTCTTTTTAATTATGTTTCCTATAAGTCCTGCGACGGCAAGTCCTCGCAAAATCGCTTCCTTCCCTACGTTTCTGGTTTTATGCACGTAGTAAAGTACCGCGGGAAGCACTCCGCTGGAACCGCAGGTGGGAGCGGTGACAATAGTCCCGCCCGAAGCGTTCTGCTCGCTGACGGCGTAGGCATAGGCACAGATAAGGCGGTTGTCCTTGGTTTCGTTGCTTTCGTCGATGTGCCGCTGATGGTATAGATATCTTGCCTTGCGCATAAGTCCCAGTCCGCCGTTAAGCACGCCCTGAGCCTCCAAGCCCTCCTTGATTGCATTCTGCATAGTCTCCCAGACGTTTGCAAGATGCTCCCATATGTCAGGCTCGCACTCGTCGACGTACTGCCATATGCGGATATCCTTTTTGCGGCAGTACTCCGAGATTTCCGAGAAGGAGTTAAAGCCGTACACCTCGGGATGCTCTCGCTTTTTCTCGCCGTCTACAAGTATTTCACCGCCGCCGACGCTGTAATATCGCTTTTTCGCGATTTCCGCGCCGTCCTGCCGATAGGCTATGATGTCAAGCGTGTTGGGGTGAAAATCGGTGGGGGTTACTAAATCCGCCTCGATTTCAAACTTCCTTCCCGCAAAAGTCTCTTTAAGAACGCCGTCGGTCATGTGCCCTTTACCTGTTTTTGCCAAGGAGCCGTATAGTATCACCTTGTAGCCCGAAGCGTTAGGATATTCGCGCAGAAACTTTTCTGCGGCGCGCAATGGTCCCATGGTGTGAGAGGAGGAAGGTCCTCTTCCGATTCGGTATATGTATTTCAACGACTGCATAAAACATCCTCCGATATTAATAAATTTATGGAAACAGCAGGCTTTAAGCAAAAGCGCTGCCGCCTGAATATGCTGTAAATAAGTATAAACTATTGCCGCAAAAATGTCAACGCTGCGCGGACAAACTGCCTCATTGAATCCATCTACAAACAATCGGGCTTACTATCCATTATTTTGGTTTGTTTTTACCAATGTATTATCTATTGCAAAATTCATTAGTATTTGCTATAATAGCATTACCGCGTTAAGCGATTATATTTTTAAGGAGATACATATGCCTTCTAATAATGCAAACCTTGTTTCGCTGCCATGCGTTGCGACAAGAGATATAATAGTCCATCCGCATATGGCGGTTAAGTTCGACGTTATCCGCCCCAAATCCTTAAACGCCCTGAAAACCGCACTCGACGGCGACAGAATGGTGTTCCTTTCTGCCCAGAAGGATTCGACGATTCCCAACCCCGGCGTTAAGGATATCTACAATATAGGCACTGTCTGCGAGATAAGACAGGTAGTCAACGCCAGCGACGGTATGTCACGCGTTAGGGTTGAGGGAGTATATAAGGCAAAGATAGTGGAATTTGAGGACGATGAAAGCACGCTATGGGTAAAGGTAAAGCCTATGAAGACCTTTGCCACGGAAAAGGCGTCTGAGGAGGAGATCGACGCTGTTTCAAGGGTCTTGCGAGCAGCGTTTGAAGCCTACACCCATGCCGTTCCCAGAATGCCGGAGGATCTGAAATCTTCCATAATGCGCGCCCAGACCCCGATGGAGCTGTATGAAAGAATAGCCTTCAACGTTATCATGAGCACCGAGGATCGTCAGCAGGTTTTGGAAGCAGGCTCGCTTTCGGAAAAGCTTGCGGTGCTTGTCGCCGTAACGACCAAGGAAGCTCATATACTGTCCATCGAAAACGATATCCAGTCCAAGGTCAATGCCGCAATCGAGCGCGGTCAGCGCGACTATTACCTCCGCGAGGAGCTGAACGTTATAAAGCACGAGCTTGGCGAGGATGATTCCCCCGAGGAAGAGGGATATGAGTATCTTGAAAAGATAGCCAAGCTGAATCTTAGCGAGGAGTGTGTGGAAAAGCTTGTTTCAGAAGCCAATAAGCTTCAAAAAATGCCATTCGGCTCGCAGGAGGCTGCTGTTATACGAAGCTATCTCGACACCGTTTTAGAGCTTCCGTGGAACGAAAAGACCGAGGATAACCTTGATATAACTAAGGTGACTGCCCAGCTCGATAAAGACCATTACGGCATGAAAAAGGTTAAGGAACGAATATTGGAGCTTCTGGCTGTGCGTTCGCTGACTCCTGATGTAAAGGGTCAGATAATCTGCCTTGTTGGACCTCCCGGCGTGGGCAAAACCTCGATTGGCAGGTCTATTGCAAAGGCTCTTGGAAGAAAGTATGTAAGGGTTTCGCTGGGCGGCGTGAGGGACGAGTCGGATATAAGAGGTCACAGAAAGACCTATATCGGCTCGATGCCGGGCAGAATCATAAATGCCTTAAAGCAGGCGGGAACAAAGAACCCCCTTATCCTGCTTGACGAAATAGATAAGATGGCTAACGACTTCCGCGGCGATCCTTCAAGCGCCATGCTTGAGGTTTTAGACAGTGAGCAGAACCGCGAGTTCAGAGATCACTATATCGAGCTGCCGTTTGACCTTTCTGATGTTCTGTTCGTGACCACCGCAAATAGCCTTGACACCGTCGCAGCTCCTTTGCTTGACAGAATGGAGATAATAGAGCTTGCAAGCTACACCCGCGAGGAAAAGTTTGAAATTGCAAAGCGTCATCTTGTACCCAAGCAGTTAAAGGCTAACGGTCTTAACGGCAACAAGCTCAGATTTACCGACGCAGGACTGTATGAGCTTATCGACTTCTACACCCGCGAGGCTGGAGTGAGAACTCTCGAAAGAAACATAGCCTCCATCTGCCGCAAGGCTGCCAAGGAAATAGTTTTAAAGACCGCCGCAAGAGTGACAGTCACTCCGGAAACAGTCGAAAAGTATATGGGCGTGAGAAAATATACTCAGGACTTAAAGTCGGATATCCCGCAGGTCGGCGAGGTTAACGGCATGGCGTGGACGGCAGTGGGCGGAACTCTTATGCCGCTTGAAGTAATTTCAGTCGACGGCAAGGGTGCGGTAGAGCTTACCGGCTCTTTGGGAGACGTTATGAAGGAAAGCGCCAAGATAGCCGTTACATACGCCAGAAGCGTTGCCGAAAAGTACGGCATCGACAAGGATTTCTACACCAAAAAGGATATACATATCCACGCGCCCGAGGGTGCGGTTCCCAAGGACGGTCCTTCGGCAGGCGTAACGCTTGCAACCGGCATAATTTCTGAGCTTTCGGGAATCAAGGTTCGCTCAGACGTTGCAATGACCGGCGAGATTACACTTCGCGGCAAGGTGCTTGCAATCGGCGGTCTGAGAGAAAAGACCATGGCAGCTTACAAGGCGGGAATTAAGACGGTTATTGTCCCTGCCGCCAACAAGCCGGATATGGAGGAAGTGGATGAAAAGGTACGCGATTCAATCGACTTTGTATTCGCCGAGACGATTGAGGATGTGCTGAACGTCGCTCTGGAGCTTCCCGAAAAGGATAGCAAGGACATCAGTCCGGTGATATACAAAAAGCCTGACAAAATGATTGGAGCAAGACTTAATGGAGTTTCAAAACGCTGAATTTAAAGCCGCATACGGAACATTTTCGCAGCTTCCCAAGTCTGACAGAATTGAGATAGCTTTTGCAGGGCGGTCAAATGTCGGCAAATCCTCGCTTATAAACAGGGTTTTCGGGCGGAGAGCGCTGGCAAGGGTAAGCTCGGTTCCCGGAAAAACGCAGACCATCAATTTTTACGGTCTTGAAAATGTCAATTTTGTTGACCTGCCCGGCTACGGCTATGCAAAGGTGTCAAAGTCCGAAAAGGAGCGCTGGCGCGAGCTTATCGGCGGCTACTTTGCCGATTCCGAGCGGGATATCGCACTTGTTTTCTCACTGATAGATATGCGTCATCCGCCTTCTAAGGACGATCTGGTTATGCTCGATTATCTTATCGACAACGAAATACCCTTTTGCGTTGTGCTTACAAAGGCGGATAAGCTTAAAAAGACCGAGCGCGCCGAGCGCATGGAGGCGTTCAAAACCGAGCTGCCTATGTATGACCAACTCACGGTGATACCGTTTTCGGCGATGACCGACGAGGGAGTAGAAGACATAAGAAGCATAATTGAGGAAGTATCTTCCGAAGACTAATCATAATAATACACAAATTATTTCGACCGTTTTTGACGATAGTCACAAAACATAAGGAAAATTCAAAACTTTTATTTACTTTTCTTGTTTAGTGTGATAATATGTTTTCGTATGAAATACAATTCGGAGGATTTTGCATATGAATAATAAAATGAAGGATAAGTATATCGACGATCTTTTTGAAGCAATATTGACACTTGAAACCCCGGAGGAGTGCTATGACTTCTTTGGCGACCTGTGTACGGTTCTTGAGCTGAAATCTCTTTCGCAGAGATATCAGGTTGCAAAAATGCTCACCGAGCATCATGTATATTCTGATATAGTCAGCGAAACCGGCGCTTCCACAGCCACAATAAGCAGAGTAAACCGCTCGATCAACTACGGTAACGACGGCTATTCTATCGTCTTCAACCGCTTAAAGAAAAAGGAAGAGCAGAAATGAGCTACGGCGTTTTTGCCGGATATTACGACTTTTTCACGGCGAATGTCGACTACAAGACCTACGCGCAAAGAATCGATAAAATTATAAGGAGTCTCGGATTAAAGCGAGGCTCCTTGGTTGATTTAGGCTGCGGTACGGCAAGCCTGAGCTGTGAGCTTGCAAGGCTCGGCTACAGCGTTACCGGAGTTGATATTTCCTGCGAGATGCTGAGTGTTGCCGCGCAGAAGGCGCGCTTATCCGGCAAAAGCATTCGTCTTATCAATCAGGATATATCAATGCTGGAGCTTGACGGGAAGTATGACGCTTTTGTCTGCTCGCTGGACGGAATCAATCATCTTTCTGGAATAGAAGCCGTTGCGCAGACGTTTTCAAGGGTGAGAAAATACCTCAGCCGCAGGGGAGTATTTATCTTCGACGTTAACACCATCTACAAGCACAGGCATATTCTTGCGGATAACTGCTTTATCTTTGACAGCGATAGAGCATACTTAGGCTGGCAGAACGACTATAACAAAAGCGACAACAGCGTTGATATCACGCTTGATTTCTTTGTTCCGCAGAAAGACGGCGGATATTCCCGCCACACCGAGCAGTTCAGGGAGAAGGCGTATCCCGCAAAGACAATATTTGAAACTCTCGACAAGTGCGGCTTCAGGGTGATAGGCGCATATGACGGCTTGAGTGAAAGCAAGCCAAATGCCAAAACCGAAAGAATACTTTTCGCAGCAGTAAGAAAATAAAAGGATAAATCAATATGGGAAGAATAGTAAGAACAATTTCAAAGGACGCCGCAGTGGTTTGCAGCGCAATAGAAGCCACCGACATAGTGGGGGAGATTGAAAAGATCCACGAGACTTCGGCAGTCGTAACCGCTGCTCTGGGAAGGCTTGCAATGGGAACCTCGCTCATAGGCTTTGGCTTAAAGGACAAGGACGACAGCGTTACCGTGCGCATAAACGGCGAAGGACCTGTCGGAACGCTCACGGCAGTTTCCGATTCGATGGGTAACGTAAAGTGCTGCTGCGACAACAGCGTTGTTGAAATCCCGCTGAAATCAAACGGCAAGCTTGATGTCGGCGGGGCGGTTGGCGTAAACGGCACAATAACCGTTGTAAAGGATCTGGGACTAAAGGAGCCATACGTCGGTCAGACCGAGCTTGTAAGCGGCGAAATCGCCGAGGACATAACAAACTACTTCGCCGTAAGCGAGCAGACTCCGACCGTCTGCGCATTGGGCGTGCTGGTAAATCCCGATTTGACGGTGCGCCGCGCAGGGGGATTTATAATCCAGCTTCTGCCGTTTGCATCCGACGCCTGCATAGACGTAATAGAAAAGAACATTGCAAAGATGTCCAGTGTTACAAATCTTTTAGAGCTTGGCTACACTGCCGAAAGCATAGCTATGCTTGCCTTGGAGGGCTTGGAGCCGAATGTCTTGGACAACTTTGAGGTGAGCTACAAGTGCGGCTGCTCGAGGGAGAGAACCGAGAGAATCCTGTACAGCTTAAACAAGAAAGATATAGCCGAGCTTTCGCAGGACGAGGTTACAGAGGTAAAGTGCCATTTCTGCAAGAAGTCCTACAGATTCTCGCGGGATGAGATACTTGCTTTGCTGAGCAGGAAGTAATATCAACAATAGTATCCTGACTAAAAGTGAAATCAGTCCCAAAAGCAGGGGACTGCATGAAATCGGACAGCTGTCTGAAGAAATATCTTCAGACAGCTTACTGTTTGCCTGACAAATCGATAACTTGTGGAGGTGTTAGCAATATGATATTGTCTTTACAAGGATGTATGGCAGTTGGTAAAACTACAGCAGTAAAATATCTGCAAGAAAACGCTCCTTATATCAATATAAGCTATGAAATCAATACAGATATTGTTGAAGAAGTAAAAAGACGACAGCTAAATAAGAATAGATTTGATGACTATATTGAGATACAAAGATTATGGTTGAATAAAAAAGTTTCCAGGTGGAATAAAACGAAAGACTTTCAATGTAGTGTTATGGATTTTGGCGCTGAAGAAATAGAATTCTATACACTTAATTATCCTAAAACGATAGGAGAAAATTGGGACGTTGAGAGTGCATTAAAGAAAGAATTGGATGCTGTTAGAAAGTGCATGCCAACAAGAATATTATTTATGGATGCTTCCGACGAAACATTAAAACAACATAAGGAAAATGATTTAACACGTACCAGAAATTTCTTTGAACATCATTTGAAATATCTTTTACCATTAAAAAGAGATTGGTTTTACGGAAAAGATAATGTTGACATTCTTATGGTTGATGGACTAGACAAGGAGCAGGTTGGTATTAAAGTTAAAGAATGGTGCGATAGATGTATAGAAGAATACGGTTAAAGAGATTCAAAAATCCCGATTTGTCTTTTACAGAAGCATGCAGGGAAACTGTGCGGACAGTTTTCAAATACAATCAAAAGTTTCATTATCATCTGGCGGCTGCAAAAAAAGCACGCCCAGACTAAGCGTGCTAAACTAAAAGGCACTGTAAAAAAACGCCCAAAAGCAACCGAGATTCCCCAAGCAGGAAAA
>USEH01000098.1 GCA_900553675.1 uncultured Ruminococcus sp.
GGCACCATCCGTCAGCCGTTTAAGATGATGACCGTTGAGGAAAACGGCTCCACCAAGCTTGAAAAAATGGTTGATAACTATAAAAAATTCGGTTTCGACTGCATTTTCACCCTTGGCGGCGCCGGAACACATAAAACAGCCGCTCTTCTTTCGTCTGAGGGCTGCAATATAATAGGTCTTCCCAAAACCATAGATAACGATATTTTCGGCACCGATGTAACCTTTGGCTATCATTCCGCTTTGGATATAGCCACCGAGTGCATAGACAGAGTTCACACCACCGCCGCAAGCCACGGCAGAACAATGTTTGTTGAGATAATGGGCAACAAGGTCGGCTGGCTCACTCTGGGTGCAGGCATCGCGGGCGGTGCTGATATGATTATCCTGCCTGAGATACCCTTTACCCTCGAATCTGTTGCAAAGGGTCTTAAAAAGAGGCTTGACGCCGGAAAGTCCTTTAATATAGTAGCTATAGCCGAGGGCGCAGTCCTTAAGAGCGAAGCCGATATGAAGCGCAAGGACAGAACCTTTGCAAGAAAAGAACGCGGCGAAGCCACAGTAACCAACCATCTTGCCCAGTGGGTAGGCGAAAACCTCGGAGTTGAAACAAGGGTTATAGTTCCGGGACACATCCAGCGCGGAGGAAGCCCCTCGGCTTATGACAGATTGCTTTCAACAAGGCTCGGAAGCTATGCTGCCAAGCTCTGCAAAGAAGGCAAATTCGGCGTGACAGCTGCAATAATCAACGACCGCATAACCTATAACGCCCTGCCGGATATCGCAGGCAAGGCAAAGTCGGTCCCCAAAAATTCTCAGGTAATCGAAGCTGCAAGGGATATAGGCATATGCTTTGGCGATGAAGACTAATTTTTTTACCCACACAATTTGAGATTCTGCCGCGCGAAAGCCGTGCAAACCGTCTCAAATCGCAGAAAGGAATGGTGATTACTATGAAATATTCAGTTATAGATATAAGCTCCAGTGGTATGTCGTTTATCGTTGCCGAAGAGGGCGAAAATGGTACGAATATCGTGTTCAGAGAAAGAGTGGGTATGAGCCTGCGGCACTATGTTGAAGGCTCCCGACTTTCGGCAAGAGGAATCGAAAAGCTTGCCGAAACCGCAGCCACCGTAAAGGAAAAATGCGCAGCATTGGGCGTTAACAAGGGCTGGCTGATTTCGACCGCCGCACTGCGGTATATCAAGAATTTTGATGACGTTCAGGCAGAAATCCTAAAGCGCACCGGCATGAGCATTAATCTCATAGACGGCAATACCGAAGCCTACTGCGATTATATCGCCAATAAGGAAGGCTTTGAGCATAAAAAAGCCGTCCTTATAGACATGGGCGGCGCAAGTATAGAGATTTGCGACCTTTCAAGCGACGATAAAAAGGGCATGAAGATACTGAATTTCGGTCTTGACGATCTCAACAAGCGCTTTGTAAAAAAGGTCTTTCCGACGGAATCCGAGGCAGACGATATAAAGTCTTACCTTAAAAAGAAGCTTAAAGACGCAGATATCCCCAAGGACGGCGTTTATAAAACCGCGATCCTTTCCGGCTCGGTTGCTCAGGCAGTATATGATTTGTACTGCGACTATGCGGATATACCGGCTGTGGATAGGGAAAAATCTATCGAACCAAAAACCTTTAAAAAGCTCGCAAAGCATATGTTTGACGACTCTAAGCGTTCAATGCTGGTGCTGACCAACGCTCCCGATAAGCTTTATGTTATGGGAAGCGCGATGATAGCCATGCGGACGCTACTAAATCGCTTTGAGGTCGAGCGTGCCATAATCAGCGACTGCGGAGTTAAAGAGGGCTGCTTAAAGCTTGTCCTTGGTGGGGCAATCAAGGCAGAGCCGTTCGAGCTCAATGCGATAAATAACAACAGTGAGAAGGAAACAGAAAATGGAACAGAAAGCAAAGAGTAAAAAATCCAAAACACCCAAGGCGGTATCAAAATTCATAAAGGGTGAATACATGAACCGCGAGTATTCGTGGCTTCAGTTCAACAGAAGGGTTTTAAATCAGGCATGGGATATGTCAAATCCCTTGCTGGAACGCTGCAAGTTCCTTTCTATATTCCACTCCAATCTCGATGAATTTTTCATGGTAAGAGTCGGAAGCCTTTATAACGAAAACCTCCTTGATCCCAAGGAAAAGGAAAACAAGCCCGCCCTTACCGCCGCCGAGCAGCTGGACGGCATCCTCACCTGCGTAAAGGGCTTGTATGCCGAATCAAGCGAGGTTTATGAGGCGTTAAGAAAAGAGCTTTCCGAAGCCGGAATAAGGCTTTTAAAGGGTGATAAGCTTACGCCGAGACAGTCACAGGAGTGCTGCGAGTATTTTGTAAACCACATTCTGCCCCTTCTTTCTCCGATGGTGCTGGACGCCAAGCACCCCATGATCCGCTTTGAAAACAGATCAAGCTATATGATCTACGACCTTGAAAAGGGCGGCAGAAGGATGATAGGTGTTATGTCCTGCTCTTTAGCCGTAGACAGACTTCACCGCCTTGGCAGGGGAAAGAAGATTAATCTTATAACCACCGAAGAGCTTATAAGGCTGTTCGGACATCTTGCCTTCACCGGCTATAACGTCAACGATAAGCTGATGATAAGGGTTACGAGAAATGCCGATTTCGACACTCAGGTTGACGATTCCGACGTTGAGCATGATTTCTCGGTAATCATGAAGGAAAAAATCGAGCTTCGCCAGAAGCTTGCAGTCGTGCGCGTCGAGGTGGACAAAAACAGCCCCAAGCTGCGCGATTATGTCCTGAAAATATTGCAGCTAAAAAGCAAATACTGCTTTAAGGTGGAACATTATTTCGATTATAAGTTTATGTTCTCGCTGGGCGCATATCTCCCGCCGGAGACTGCCGCTGCTATGAAATACACCCCCTTAAAGCCCAGAACCAACAAAGCAATAACAGCAGCACCTTCGATGATAGATTTGGTGCGGAGCAAGGATGTCTACCTTTCATATCCATATGACAGCATGAATCCTCTTTTGAGACTGCTAGACGAGTGCGCGGAGGATCCGAGGGTTGTATCCATAAAAATAACCATCTACCGCCTTGCAAACCAGTCGAGGATAGTTGAGGCTTTGAAAAAGGCAAGTGAAAACGGCAAGTCGGTAACGGTTGTAATCGAGCTTTGCGCACGGTTCGACGAGGAAAACAACCTCAACGCCGCAAGCGTGCTTCAGGAAGCCGGCTGCACCATCATTTACGGTATGCATAACTTTAAGGTTCATTCTAAGATAATTGCTATAGTGCTTTCGGAGGGCGAAAAGCTCAGCTACATAACCCACTTGGGCACCGGCAATTACAACGAATCCACCAGCAAGCAGTATACCGACATGAATATCTTAACGGCGAACGAGGAAATAGGCGAGGATGCAGCGGCGTTCTTCAGAAATATCGCCATCTGCAACACCGATTTCCGCTATAATAAGCTGCTTGTCGCCCCCGAAACGCTTAAAAGCGGGATTATCGCCTGCATGGATATGGAAATTGAGAAGGCAAAAAGCGGCGCGCCTGCCCGAATCCTTGCAAAGATGAACAGCCTTACCGACAAGACTATCATAGATAAATTTATCGAGGCAAGCAAAGCGGGCGTTCAGATCGACCTTATAATAAGAGGAATTGCCTGCCTGGTTCCCGGCGTTCCCGGCGAAACCGAAAACATCCGCATAAGAAGCATTGTCGGAAGATTTCTGGAGCATTCCCGAATCTACTGCTTCGGTGAAGGCGAGGATATGAAGATGTACATTTCCTCCGCCGACCTGATGACAAGAAACACCGACAAGCGCGTTGAAATAGCTTCGCCGGTTTTAGACCCCGACATCAAGGCAAGAATCAGCGAGTATTTAAGGATAATGCTTGCAGATAACGTCAAGGCGCAGGTTCTTAATTCCGACGGCACATACAGCCCCGCCACATCCGATGGTAAGCCCCTCGACGCGCAGAATTTCCTTATCGGATACAATAAAGCATAAAGTAAAAATCAAAAAGACGTTCCCGAAAGCGTACAATCGCCGCGGGAACGTCTTATATTATTTATTTATGAAAACCTTATCGCACCTTTCCTCGATATTATATTCCTTAAAATACCGTTCCTCCATCGGAATCCATCGGTCAATAAACGTCTTAACCATATCGCCGTTTCTTTTGCGGATGCGCGATATCTGATCTTCGGGCGACACCGTAAAGAAAATCCGCTTGTCATAGCAGTCCCACAGCACGGGATGACAGCAGTATGCGCCCTCGACTATAATTATCTTTTCGGGATGTATAATCTGCGGTTCAAGGATTTTCATGGACTTGCAGTCGAACGGACGGTAATTGACAGTCTCGCCGCTTACTGCGGGCAGAAGAACTTCGTTCAAAAATCGCTCGCGGTCGAAATTACCGCCGGGGGCTGCATATCTTTCGGGAGTTCTCTGTTCAGGTCGCAAAAAGAAATCGTCCGCATGGAATACGGTGCAGGGGAGGGATTTTGATATTTCCTGCGCGGCAGTGGTCTTTCCCGAAGCGCACCTGCCGTCTATCGCAAAAACGGCTCTGCCTTTTTCGTCGATAACAGCCCTCGCCGCAGACGCTATGTATTCAATCAAATCTTCATATCCACGCACGCAGACACACCCTTTCCGTAATGTTTATATAAGTATATTCTAATCGAGGGATTGTGTCAAGATGAAATTCTTATGAAAATATTGAAACGTGGGCGCGGCTGTGGTATAATACTTTTTATTAAGAAGTGAACCAATCTTTTTTAAGGGGATATTGACATATGGACTACCGCAAAGAACACGATTCCATGGGCGAGGTGCTTGTCCCAGCGGATAAGCTCTGGGGCGCGCAAACTCAGCGCAGCTATGAAAATTTCAAAATCGGTATCGAAAAAATGCCGGCTGAAATAATCCGCGCGTTCGGGATATTAAAGCTTGCCGCCGCGCGCGTAAACAGAAAGCTTCAGCCACAAAGGATGACTCCTGAAAAGTTTACTGCAATCGAAAAAGCCGCACACGAGGTAATAGACGGCTCTCTTGCCGATAATTTCCCGCTTGTCGTCTGGCAGACCGGAAGCGGCACGCAGAGCAATATGAACGTCAACGAGGTAATAGCTAACCGCGGCAACGAGCTGCTGGGCAAAAAGCTTTTGCACCCTAACGACGATGTGAATATGTCTCAGTCCTCAAACGACACCTTTCCGACGGCTATGCACATAGCGGCAGTCATGGAAACCGAAAACTCGCTTTTACCGGCTCTGAGCTGGCTCTCGCAGACTTTAAGCCGCCTCGAAAACGAAAACATGGACATAGTAAAAAGCGGAAGAACCCACCTTGAGGACGCCACCCCTATAACCTTCGGTCAGGAAATAAGCGGCTGGCGGGCTTCTATTGATAGGGATATCGAGATGATAAAGGCATCGCTGAATCCTTTGCGTCAGCTCGCGCTGGGAGCTACCGCCGTGGGAACGGGCTTGAACGCTCCAAAGGGCTTTGATACCGCTGTCGCGGAGGAGATATCTAAAATATCAGGCACAAGGTTTGAAACCGCACAGAACAAATTCCACGCTCTTACCTCAAAGGACGAGCTTGTCTTCGCCCACGGTGCGTTAAAGGCTCTTGCCTGCGACCTTATGAAGATAGCAAACGATATCCGCTGGCTTGCAAGCGGTCCAAGGTGCGGACTTGGAGAAATAACAATCCCCGAAAACGAACCCGGCTCTTCGATAATGCCCGGAAAGGTCAACCCGACCCAGTGCGAGGCTGTAACCATGGTTGCGGTTCAGGTAATAGGAAACGATACAGCGGTTGCGATGGCGGCTTCTCAGGGCAATTTCGAGCTGAACGTTTTTATGCCGGTATGCATTTATAACTATTTGCAGTCGGTAAGGCTTCTTGCGGATGTCTGCACGTCGTTTGAGAAAAACTGCGTTCGCGGAATCAAGCCCAATCGCGATAAGATGTCGGAGAATCTCAATCGCTCGCTGATGCTTGTAACCGCTTTAACTCCGTATATCGGCTATGAAAACGCCGCCAAGGTGGTTCATAAGGCACATCTTGAAGATATCACCCTTAAAGAAGCCTGCGTGGAATTGGGCTATCTCGACGCCGAAAAATTCGATGAGTATTTCCATCCTGAAAAAATGGTTTGATATTTCATGAAAACAACTGATTTTTGGAGGACATATGCCGGAATCTATTGAAAGTGAATACTTTACCGTTGTTTACGATGAAAAGGATAATAATGTTATAGACAGTATTTTAGCGGTAATAGATACTACTTATGAAAACATTACTGACATATTTAACCTGAAAAAATGCAGCTCGCGTTTCACCATATACATCTGCCCTGATGTTAAGGCTTTCAAAGAGCTGACCGGCAAATCTGATGACGAATATCAGGACTGGATGGTGGGAAATGCAGACTATGTAAACAGACGGTTGTGTATATTGTCTCCGAATGTTGTGCACGACAGAACGTTTGAGGACATGATCAAGATCTGCAAACACGAAGTTATTCATATAGCTTTTGACCAGCTTGGAGATCCGGACAAAACGGATATTTTCATCGGCGAGGGTATAGCTGTTGCGCTTGCTGAACAGATTGATGTCAGCAGTCTTGAGCCCGATAACTATCCTATGGCTGATAAATTATCCGATGAAGAATATTTTTATGAGAATAACGGTTATCTTTATTCGGGAGTTTATGTTCTATACATAATAAAGAAATATGGTGCAGAGGTATACAAGCGCATTTATGCCGGCGATGAGCCTTTGGAAAAATATCTGTATGAAGGCTTTGAAAAGGACGCTATTCAAAGTTTATTGATTGAATCTAATATAAACAAATAATAAGGACGATGAATTATGACAATAAGAGAAGAATCACTAAAAAAGCACTATGAATGGCAGGGAAAGATTGAGGTAGTCTCGCGCGTGAGTGTTGAAAACCGCGAGGATCTTTCGCTTTGCTACACCCCCGGAGTAGCCGAGCCCTGCCTTGCCATTAAGGAGGATATCAACCGCTCGTATGATCTTACCCGGCGTTCAAACCTTGTTGCGGTCATAACCGACGGCACTGCCGTTCTGGGTCTTGGAGATATCGGTCCCGAAGCCGGTATGCCGGTTATGGAGGGCAAATGCGCGCTGTTCAAGGAATTTGCCGACGTCGATGCCTTCCCGATATGTATAAAGTCCAAGGACGTTGACGAGCTTGTGCGCACAATCTACCTTATTTCCGGCTCGTTCGGCGGAATAAATCTCGAGGATATCGCCGCACCAAGGTGCTTTGAGGTGGAAAAAAGATTAAAGGAAATCTGTGATATACCCGTATTTCACGACGACCAGCACGGCACTGCCATAGTTGTTGCCGCAGCGCTTATAAACGCTCTTAAGGTTGTCGGCAAGAAGATAGACGAGGTAAAAGTGGTAATAAACGGCTCCGGCTCGGCTGGAATCGCTATAGGCAGACATCTTTTGAATCTTGGTGTAAAGCATCTTACCATGGTTGACCGCTTTGGCATTCTTTCACGCGATGACGAATCTCTCAACGAAGCTCATAAGGCAATTGCACAGCTTACCAATCAGGAATGCAAGCGCGGAACTCTTGCCGAAGCTATGGCTGGGGCGGACGTATTTATTGGTGTAAGCGCGCCCGGAATCGTCTCAAAGGAGATGGTAGCCTCCATGAACTCCGGTGCTATAGTCTTCCCGATGGCAAATCCCACCCCCGAAATAATGCCGGAGCTTGCAAAGGAAGCGGGTGCAAGGGTAGTGGGAACCGGTCGCTCGGATTATCCCAACCAGATAAACAACGTTTTAGCATTCCCTGGAATATTCCGCGGTGCGCTCGACTG
>USEH01000099.1 GCA_900553675.1 uncultured Ruminococcus sp.
GGCGCGGCGCAGGGCGCCGCACCGCTTCAATGAGCCTGCGGCTCATGGTCGCCCTCCCCACTGCAGTAGGGGGGTGCGGGTCGGAGAGGTACACACCTGCCGCCCTCACCCTTAATCTCAAAGAACAGACCAACGACAGATTTTCCTCCAAAAACTATTGAAAAAAACACCAGAATGTTATATAATAAATTATGTACGCGCATTCCTAATCAGAAAACAGGAAAGGGTTGTATTTGTGCAAAATTTTGACAGCAAATATATCGACAGCAATTTCTGCTACAGGGGCTTTTTGGGAGTGAGGCTTTCAAAAAGACAGACCGATTTTTATATCTGGGCGCCGTCCGCCGAGGATGTCAGCGTTAATCTGTTTAAGTCCGCCAGCGACTCCACGCCGTTCTATATCCTCCCGCTGCTTAAGGGCGACAAGGGTGTGTGGAGCCTGAATGTCCCCAAAAGCCTCGACGGCATATATTACACCTATAACTACACGTATTCCTCCCATTCACATACAGGTGTTGACCCCTATGCCAAGGCGGTCAGCGCAAACGGCGAAAAGGGCTATATCTGCGACATAAAGCGGCTCGACCCCAAGGGTTGGGACAACTATGGCTACGTCAAGCTGGATAAATATACCGACGCCGTTCTGTACGAAGCCCACGTCAGGGACTTTTCGAGCGACCCGTCAAGCGGCGTAAGCCCTGAGCTTCGCGGAAAATATCGCGCATTTACGCAGGAATCCACCCACACGCCGTCAGGCAGAGCCACCTGCCTTTCATATCTTGTCGATTTGGGAGTGACCCACGTCCATCTGCTGCCGATATTCGACTATGGCAGACTGAACGAGCTTGACCCTCAGTCCGACTACAACTGGGGGTACGACCCCGAAAACTACAACGTCCCCGAAGGCTCCTATTCGAGCGACCCGCGCAACCCCGAAGCCCGCATACGTGAGCTTAAAGAGCTTATCCTCGCGCTTCACAAAAAGGGTATCGGCGCTGTAATGGACGTTGTTTACAACCACACCTACAGTCTTGAAAATTCCAATCTTAATAAATCATTCCCATCATATTACTATCGATATAAAGACGGCAAGCCCTCAAACGGCTCGGGCTGCGGCAACGAAATCGCCTCCGAGCGTTCTATGTGCCGCAAATACATCATCGACTCGGTTCTTTACTGGGCAAAAGAGTACAAAATCGACGGCTTCCGCTTTGATTTGATGGCAGTGCTGGACGCTCACACCCTCAACGAGCTTGCCGAGCGGCTTATGCGGATAAATCCCTCGGTGATCCTCTACGGCGAAGGATGGTCGGGCGGACCGATTGCGCTTAGTCCCGAGCTGGCGGCTTCAAAGCAGAACTCCTATAAAACGCCCGATTATGCCTATTTCAACGACAGCTTCCGCGACGCCGTTAAGGGTCCGACCTTCTTCGACGTGGAAAGAGGATACATCAGCGGAAACTTCCACCTGCGTTCGTCGGTGATAAACGGACTTCTGGGCAAGGAGTCATGGGCGTGCGACCCATATCAGAGAATAAACTACTGCGAGGCGCACGACAATCTCACCCTTTGGGACAAGCTTTCGCTTTCGGCAAGCGGCTCGAACCTCCGCGACCGCAAAAAGATGGCGCGTCTCGCGGCGGCACTGGTGCTTTTGTCTCAGGGAGTGCCGTTTTTGCACGCGGGGCAGGAGTTCCTGCGCTCCAAGGACATGGGAAACGGCGAATTTGACCACAACAGCTACCGCTCGCCCGACAGCGTGAACTCCATGAAATGGTATATGCTGGATGAAAACGGCTCCGAGGCGGAGTATATAAAAGAACTTATAGCCTTTAGAAAGGCTCACCCGCTGCTTAGGATGTCCGCGCACGAGGAGGTTGAGGATCACTCCGAGGTCATGCCCTCCTCCGACGGCACAATACAGCTGAGGCTGTTTGACGAGAGCGAAGAGCTTCTGATATTTGTCAACCCAATCCCAAGGGCAAAGGTGTTTATCCTGCCCGACGGCGAGTGGGAAATGCTTGTCAGCGACACAATGGCATCCGAAAAACCGATGGGCATTTACTGCGAGGGCGTATTCGTCCCGCCGATATCGGTCATGGTTCTTAGAAAAATGCGTTGAAAGGAAGAATATACATGGAAAACCTGAAACAGAAAATTCTTGATTATATCGACTCACAGAAGGACGAGATGATCTCCACCCTGTCCGAGCTTATCTCCTACCCCAGCGTAAAGGGCGAGCCTGCCGACGGCGCACCATTCGGTGTCCCCGCTGCAAAGTGCTTAAAGCGTGCATTGCAGATATGCGAAAGCTTCGGCTTCACCACCCGCAATTTTGAGGGATACGTCGGCACGGCTTCCTACACCGAGGGCGAGCCCGAGCTCGGAATCCTTGCCCACTTAGATGTTGTCCCCGAAGGCACAGGCTGGACGGGCGAACCCTACAAGGCAAGAATCGCGGACGGCAAGCTCTACGGCAGGGGCGCAATCGACGACAAGGGACCTGCCGTTGCAGTCATCTACGCTATGAAGGCTCTTAAGGAGCTTAATATCCCGCTGAAAAAGGGCTTTAAGCTGATTCTGGGAACCGATGAGGAAAACGGCTCAGCCGACCTTGAATACTACTTCAAGCAGGAAAATCCCCCCAAGTACAGCTTCACGCCCGACGGCAACTATCCTGTCATAAACATAGAAAAGGGCATGATAAGGGCGAATTTCGGTGCAAAAGCGGCTCAGCCCTTCTCGGCGCGCGCGCTGATGGAGCTTTCGGGCGGAACCGTTGTAAACGCAGTCCCGCAGTCGGCGTATGCGGTTCTGGGCGGAGTGTCCGTCTCCGAGATTAAAGCGGCGGCTGAAAGGCTGAATCTTCCTGTCAAGTTCTCTACCAAGGACTTCGGCGGCTGCATAAGAATCGACGCCGAGGGTAAGAGCGCGCACGCCTCCACCCCCGAAATCGGCGCAAACGCGATAACCGCCCTGATAAGGCTGATTGCCGAGCTTAAGCTGACCGACGACGCATCCCGCCGCATAGCCAAGCTCTCCGAGCTCTTCCCCTACGGCGAGACCGACGGCGAAAGTCTCAACATAAAGATGTCCGACACTGAATCTGGCGCGCTCACCTGCGTTTTAAGCATCATCAATTTCGAGGCTGGCGAGCTCAGCTGCTCGATAGATATAAGGCTGCCCGCAAGCTATACCGTCGCGGACGTCACCTCAAAGCTGATTCCCACGCTTGAGGGCGCGGACTTCAAGGTAGAAAAGTGCGGCGGCGCAGAGCCTCACAAGGTCAGCGCGGACAGTCCGTTCGTGCAAAAGCTTTTAGAGGTCTACGAGGACGTCACCGGCGAAAAGGGCGAATGTATTGCGATCGGCGGCGGAACCTACGTCCACGAAATCGAGGGCGGAGTTGCCTTCGGCGCGGAGTTTCTGGGCGAGGACAACCACATGCACTCTCCGGACGAGTTTATCAAGCTCGACCAACTTTTGCTCAACGCCAAGATGTTTGCGCTGGCTATCGCTAAGATTTGCGGGTGAATCGCATAAAACCATCCGCCGGTATTGACATATCGCCCAAGATGTGCTAATATAGGCTTGCCGAAAGGCGGATAATTAAGACTAGCAAAGGAGGATGTCACTATGAAAAACCTGAAATTTACAGACGTAGTGTGCCCTCTTTACCCTAAAAACTGTTAAAAAACCGCTTTCAGCCGATTTTTCGGCATAGCTGTAATCAGTCGCCAAGGAAGGCAGTCACTGCGAAAATTAAATTTTTCGGATTTGTGCCTGATTTGCCTGTCTGATAAGCCTTGCCGATATTTGCTTGACCGATTCTGCGGTCAGGTCTTGTTTGCTTTGACTTAATATGATGTTCGACACACGTCCGAAGCTGCGGGCGTGTGTTTTTTCTGTAAATGCGGGTATCGCTATTAATCTGCCTTGGCAAATATATTTTAAGGAGACTAAATATTTGAAAAGACTGAAAAGCTATCTATTAAAGATGGACGTAAGCGTTACCACCTACGAAGAAATCTACGAAGGAGCTGCAATCATTCCGCCCGAAGCGGCTGTCGGTATGCCCACCGGCAATCCCACCGAGTTTATCAAAAAGGTCAACGACCCCGTATACTGGAGCGGCGCGACATCCTACCAGTTCACGCAGACACACAAGCTTGCCAAGGACAAGCCGACGGTTGTTGTGATGATCCCCATAAAAAATCTCATAAAAGGAGAAACGACATTGAAACGACTTGAAGGGATACTCAGCGACTGCTACTACAAGCACAAAAGCTGGGCGGAGCTATACAACGGCACGGCTGTCGTCCACCCGATAGCCCCGCCCAAACCGTATTTAGAGAGTCTTCCCCAGTACTGGCACGAGGATATAAGCATGGTCTACAGCTGCGCCAACAAGGAGTCTGAGGGCAAGCCGGTGGTCGAGCTTCAGATTCCCACCAAACGGCTGGGCGTTACCGAGCTTGTTACAGCTGCCGCTGACTGCCTTCTGCGGGAGTTCCTGCCCTACATCGACGAGCTGAACGCGCTTTTATACAACCGCAGCCGCCCCGACACCGAAAACGGCAGATACTACCTTGTCCACCCCGGCGGGGAAGTGCTTATGCGGAACGCTGCGTTCTTTGCCGTCTGTCCGCAGAAGGACTACGTAAACGGTCCCGGAAACAGCATTTATCTTATTGAGGACGACGTCGAGCGACCTCCACTGCTCTGCTTTTGCATAAGGCTTCAAGTCCAGCTCCCGCGCAAGAAGATTGCAAAGGTCATACAGATGCTCTGCAAGGATTTACCAAAAGCGGTGGACAGATTCATTGCGGAGTGCAGTAATGAAAGGCTTGAAGCGGCGCTTGACCTCGCAAAAAAGCAGCTTCTGATACGCGAATATCTCAGAAACAGCTCATTGTGCGCATTTATCGCAAACGGAAGCATCCTCCCACGCGCAAAGGGCTCTGACAAGCCGCTTGAATCCGCTATACCCTTTGTGTCCCCGCCTGAGGACGAAATCGAAATCGCAGGGATAAAGGGGATGGGCATTCAGCGCGGAGTGACTGTAATAACCGGCGGCGGATACTCGGGCAAGTCCACCCTGTTAGACGCAATTTCCGCAGGAATCTACGACCACGTCGCCGGCGACGGCAGGGAGCTGTGCATCTCGGACGAAACCGCAATGACCATCAGTGCGGAGGACGGCAGGTGCGTAAAAAATGTCAACATCTCGCCGTTTATAAAGTGGCTGCCGAGCGGAGACGTCCGCAATTTCTCCACCGACCACGCCTCCGGCTCGACCTCGCAGGCGGCAAACATCATGGAGGCGGCAGACTTCGGCGCGAAGCTTTTGCTGATCGACGAGGACAGGAGTGCCACAAACTTTATGATTCGCGACGCAAAAATGAAGGAACTGATAGCAAAGGAGCCGATAACCCCCTTCACCGACCGAGTGCGGGAGCTTCACGCCGACTTGGGGGTATCGACCATACTTGTAATCGGCGGAAGCGGCGAATATCTTTCGGTTGCTGACAGGGTGTATATGATGGAGGACTATGTTATCAGAAACGTCACGCATTCGGCGCGCAGAATCGGCGGGGACAGCCCGCTGGATATCTTAGCTGCCGACTGGAAGCAGTCGAGGGTGCTTACCTCCAAGGGCTTTACCTCCTACCCCGACGGTATGGGAAGCGAAAAGCTGATGGTTTCGGACATGGGGATTATTGCTATCGGAAATGAGCGGATTGATGTCCGCGGGCTTCACGACATCATCACTCCCCGCCAACTTGCCGCCTTGGGCTTTATGCTGAGGTATCTCGAGGTCAAAAATGCCGATGAGAAGATTGACATATCCCAAGCCGTCGCCAAGCTTTACGAGGAGATTGAGCGGGATGGGTTCGACGTTGTATTTTCGAGCTATTTCACCGACTGCGAACGGTTTTTGGACCTCCCGCGAGAGATTGAGCTTCGTGCGCTTATCGCGCGGATGAGAGGGACGGATTACGTTGCAAATGACAAAGGATAAGTGATTAGTCTTTTGCCTTTCTCCGCTTTGGTTTTGTACTGAAAATCAGTGCGTCCCCGACCGGCGCGCCCCTGAAGATTGCTGTTCTATCGCAGTTTGTGCGGTCTCCCCACCAAGTGCGGGCGGAGGTCTACGCGCTGCGCGCGTTGGCGGCAAGCGTTTACAGTGGGTGCCCTTACCCACTGTAAACGTAGCCGCCCGGACGGCGTTGCCGTCCAGACCTCCGCTTCCCACAAAGCAGTAGGGCGCGCCTCCCACCATGCCGAAAAAAGCCGCGCCCCCGAAAACCGAGAGCGCGACTGCAATTCTATTCCACCCGCCAGTTGATAGGCGGTATACCGTTCTTCATTAAAAACTGATTTGTCTTGGAAAACGGACGCGAACCGAAAAATCCGCCAAAGGCAGACAGTGGACTTGGGTGCACCGACTCCACAATTCCGTGTATAGGGTTGGTTATAAGAGCCTTCTTGCTGCGGGCGTTGGCTCCCCAAAGAATGAAGACCACCGGCTCGGGCTTGTCGTTCAGCTTGCGGATGATTTCGTCTGTAAGTATTTCCCAGCCCTTGCCCTTGTGCGAGTTAGCCGCTCCCCGCCTTACGGTGAGGACGGTGTTTAAAAGAAGCACGCCCTGCCTTGCCCAGCAGCTCAAATCGCCGCTTTTTGCCGGCGGAATGCCCATGTCCGACTCCAGCTCCTTGTAAATATTCACCAATGACGGCGGAAGAGCAACCCCCTCCTTAACGGCAAAGCACAAGCCCTTTGCCTGCTCCGGCTCGTGGTAGGGGTCCTGCCCTAAAATCACCGCCTTGACATTTGCATACGGCGTGATTTCAAGCGCGGCAAATATCGAGTACATATCCGGATATATCGTATAGTGGCTGTACTCCTGCTTTAAAAACTCGCGGAGCTTTAAATAGTATTCCTTTTTAAACTCGTCTTTGAGAATATCGTCCCAATCATTACCAATGTGTACCATATCAGGCAGCTAATCCTGATAACGAGTAGATAACTATTCCCAGAACCATCACTACGGCTATAGCTATAACCAATATTCTTGCTGCAAGTGTTTTTTTCATTTTAATCATCCTTTCGTCTGTTCCACATAACACAAATGGTGTTTCATTTTCAGATAATATTTATTCTGCTGTTCTCAATCTGCCTGCCAGATCTTTTATTTCCTGTATGATATCTTCTCTGTCTCTGACCGGCACTTTGTCTGTACGGTTCACATATACAGTCCCCAGACTGTCACAGCTCATCTGACGAAGCAGCATCTCTGCCGTACTTTCCGCTTTTTCTCTGGGTCCGATACTTCCTGCTGTCAGCAGAACTGCTCCTGTTTTCTTCTTAGGAACAGGTTCTTCTTTACGGATATATCTTGCACTGAAATAGGTCTGCAGTCTGCTCATCACAGCAAGAAGCATTCCCGTAACCTCCTCAAAATATACAGGAGATGCCATAATAATATGGTCACATTCTTCAATGTACGAAAGAACCTCCTGCCATTCATCTTTGACTGCGCATCCTGCATGGTCAAAACACCATCTGCAGTCTATACACGGTCGGATATCTGCCTTGTAGGCATTAACCACCTTAAAATCCCCTCCAAGATTTTCCTGCAGAGTCCGGATCATATATGCAGTTTCACCGTTCTTTCGCGGTGAACCGTTGAATATCAATGTTTTCATCTTTATTTTTCCTCATATTCTTTCCTGAGAAGTGCTATCTCACGTACCCATCTCTCATTATCTTTGAGTGCTTTCAGAGCATGTTTCATATGCTTTAGGATAACACATCTCATTCTTTGTCTGTAATATTTATGTAACCTTTTGTCATGGTATTATAACA
>USEH01000100.1 GCA_900553675.1 uncultured Ruminococcus sp.
AGAGCGTCGGGCGGAAACAACGGCGAGCGCCACCTTCTTATCGCCGCTTACTGGACGGATATCAACCTTGCCTGCGATGAAATGTTTAAAATGCCTGACGACCCCGAGGGAAGATGCGCGGTTTCGGTTCACTACTACACTCCCGCGACCTTCTGCATACTCTCGGAGGACGCCGACTGGGGCAAGGCGCGCACAGATTGGGGTAGTGAAGCCGACTACAACGAGCTGAACACCCAGTTCGACATGATGAAGGAGCATTATATCGACAAGGGTATTCCGGTTATCGTCGGTGAATTTGGATGCGCCACCTCGAACAAATCCCGCGAGGTCGCGGAGCTTTGGCTGAACAGCGTTACCGAGGCGGCTTTAAGCGGAAAGCTGTGCCCTGTTCTGTGGGACACTCCCGGCGGAGAATACGACCGCGAAAAAGCGGAGTTCAAGTATCCCGACTTTATGAAGAATCTCACTGCATTAAACGACAAATATTAAGCCTGACAAGCAAGGAGAGCAAACCAATATGTACAGATTATTCAACGACAACTGGCAGTTTTGCCTTAAGCACATCGGCAAAAAGCCTGCCGACTCCGACTACAAGCCGGTAAATATCCCGCACGACTGGCAGATTTACAACACCCTCGACCTTTACAGCACCAGAGACGGATTTTATCGCAAACGCTTTAGCGTGACCGCACCCGAAAAATCAGTATATACCCTTCGCTTTGAGGGGGTATACATGGACTGTGAAATATATCTCAACGGTGAAAAGATATTTGAATGGAAATACGGCTACACAACCTTTGATGTTCCGCTTTCGGGGCTCCGCGACGGTGAAAACGAGCTTATTGTAAGAGTGCGCTATCAGTCGCCAAATTCAAGATGGTATTCCGGCGCGGGAATATACCGCAATGTATGGCTGAGAGAGACGGGAGAAAGCTATATCTTGGCAGACGGCACATATGTTGTCTCCCACCCCGCCGGAGACGTATGGCGCACCGAAATTGACACCGAAATCAACGCGATTGCCTCCGGCTCGGTAGGGCATATTCTGCTCGACAGTGATGGAAAGTCCGTTGCTTCGAGCGAAGCCGGGTTTGAAGCTGGAGCGGTAAAGGTATCTCAGAGCTTTGAAATAGCTCAGCCGCACCTTTGGGGTGTTGACGACCCTTACCTTTACACTTTGAGAACTGAGCTTATCATAAACGGCGAAATTGCAGACGTAAGGCAGGAGCGCATTGGCTACAGAACCATCCGATTTGACAGTGCGGAGGGATTTTTCCTGAACGGTGAGAATCTCAAGCTGAACGGAGCCTGTATGCACCACGACCTTGGAGCGCTCGGCTCGGCTGTAAATCGCGCCGCACCCCGCCGTCAGCTTGCTATCCTTAAGGACATGGGTGTAAACTCTATACGCACCTCGCACAATCCGCCGTCGGTTGAGTTTATGGAGCTGTGCGACGAAATGGGTATTCTGGTTGACAGCGAAGGCTTTGATATGTGGGAGCTTAAAAAGAACGACTATGACTATCACCGCTTTTTCCCGGAGTGGCACGAGCGCGACACTCGCAGCTGGGTAAGGCGCGACCGCAACCATCCAAGCGTTATAATGTGGAGCATAGGCAATGAAATTTACGACACCCACGCTTCGCCGCGAGGGGCTGAGATAACCAAAGAGCTTGCAAGATGCGTTCGGATTGACGATTACAAAAACGCTCATCCGGTTACTATAGGCTCCAACTATATGCGCTGGGAGCCGGCTCAGAAGTGCGCAAAGTATCTTGACGTTATAGGCTACAACTACACCGAGGATGCATATGACGAGCATCACCAAAAGCATCCCAAATGGATAATATACGGCTCGGAGACGGCATCTACCGTTCAGTCGCGAGGGGTATATCACTTCCCCGCAAGGGTGTTTACCACCAACTATGACGACGGTCAGTGCTCATCGCTCTTAAACTGCGCCACCGGATGGGGAGCTCCCGGTCCGGAATACAATATCACAATGGACAGGGATCGCAAATACAGCCTCGGTCAGTTTATATGGACAGGATTTGACTACATCGGCGAGCCAACGCCGTATCACAGCAAGAATTCCTTCTTCGGACACATTGACACCGCAGGCTTCCCCAAGGACACCTTCTATGCATACAAAGCCGAGTGGAACAAAAACGCCGAGCCGTTTGTTCACCTATTCCCCTATTGGGACTTTAATGAAGGTCAGCTTGTGGACATCTTTGCGTTTTCAAACTGCGCAAAAACCGAGCTTTTTGTAAACGGCGAGTCGGTGGGCTGCTTTGAGCACAATCACGAGAGCGGAAAGGAACTTACTGGACGCTGGCAGGTGCCCTATCACAAGGGATATATTAAGGCCGTGGGCTACAACGAAAACGGCGTTAAGCTATGCGAGCAGATTCGCGCAAGCTTCGGCGATCCTGCAAAAATAGTCCTCAGACCGGATAAGACTACACTCAGTGCCGACGGCGAGGATATGGCATTCGTCGAGGTATCGGCTGGCTGCCGATAAGGACGGCAACACGGTTGAGAATGCCAGAAACCGCATAAACGTTGAAATCAGCGGTGCGGGACGGCTTTTGGGTCTTGACAACGGCGACTCTACCGATTATGAACAGTACAAAACCACCTCACGCAGGCTGTATTCGGGCAAGCTTCTCATTATGATAGGCTCTAAAAAGGATGCCGGAGATATTCGCATAAGAGTATCCTCACCGGAGCTTTCAGACGAGGTATTGAAGCTTGAAGCCGCCCCTGCTCAGGCAAGAGAGGGCGTGTCCTGCATCGACGACGATATCAGAACAGAGAAGAAGCGCGACGTAAGCCTTAGGAAAATCGAGCTTTCAGTGTCCGATCAGCTTATCACTCCCGAAAACAAGACAGCTTCTGTCAGCATAAAGCTTCTTCCAGAGAATACATCATTTACAGCTGACGATGTTGCCTTCAAGGCTGTCACCGATTCCGGTGTTGAAACCAATCTTCTTGAAATTGAAAAGGACGGTCTGAATGCAGTTCTGAAGCCCCGCGGAGACGGCGTTTATAGACTTCGCGCATACTGCAAGAACGGCACATCGGTTGAGGAGATCATATCCGAAACGGAGATGGAAAACCGTGGCTTTGGTCCTGCAAGCTTCGACCCATACAGCGCAATCATCTGCGCGTCTGTAGCATCCAATGCAGGTGAGCTTACAAGCAACATGGAGGGCGGAGTTCTTACTGAGTATGGTGACACAAAAGTCAGATTTGACTGCGTTGACTTTGGCAAAACCGGTTCGGACGAAATAACAATAGGCATATACACCTACAACGAGGGTAAGATTCCGGTTGATTTATATGTTGACGGCGAACACATCCAAACGCTTATGTTCCAAGCAAAGAACGAGTGGAACGTTTACAAGTACAACACGTTCAGACTTTCGGAAAAGCTTAAGGGCGTGCATAATCTGGAATTTATGCTTCATGAGCAGCTGAGGTTCAAGGGATTCAAGTTTTTGTCTCCGAGAAGGCTTGGAGAAGAGATATCTGCCCTTGAAAACGACGGAATTTACGGCGATTCGTTCAGTATCGGCTCAGAAATGATAGAGCATATCGGAAACAACGTTACCGTATCGTTCGGCGGAATTGACCTTTTGGGCGGCGCAAACGCGGTTGAGATAACCGGCAGAACCCACAATCAACACGACACCCTGCATCTTCGCTTTACAAGCGGCGAAATGAGCGCGGTTGAATTTGAGAGTTCCGATGGCATAGTCACCCGAAGATTTGATATCGACACGATTGATGGAGTAAAGGACTTGCAGCTTGTGTTCCTGCCATGCTCTGATTTCGACTTGAAGTCGCTGCGGTTTATCAGGATTTGACGGTTCTCCCCTGCTTTATAGAATAAAAAGCTCTGCGGTTTCCGCTATATCGGAGATCGCGGAGCTTTTTTGCGTGTATCGGCTGAAACTTTTGGGAAAATTCTTAACTACTTGAATTAGCGGCGGTTGTGTGGTATACTCAAGGCAGATAAAATCTCTGACGAAAGCATGGTTTTGGATATGTATATCAAGGTTTCCATATGCGACGACAACGCCGCCGAACGCGAAAGAATAGGCTCTCTTGTTTCCGAATGGGCTTCGGCTTCGGGAACGGACATCAATCTTAACGAATACTGCTCTGCCGAGGAGTTCTTATTTTCCTATGAGGACTGCAAGCCGGACATCCTTTTATTGGACGTTGAAATGCCGGGTTTGAACGGAGTGGAGCTTGCAAAAAGGCTTCGCGCAAGTAACAGAATCATCCAGATAATTTTCATTACCGCCTACTCCGACTACATCGCCGAGGGGTACGAGGTTGCGGCTTTGCACTATCTTTTAAAGCCGGTCGAGCCGGAAAAGCTGTTCAGAACCCTCAACCGCGCAGTCGAGCGAGTAATCCGGGACTGCCGCTCTATCGCTTTGGAAACAGTGGACGGCACGGTTATAGTCCCGCTTTACGAGGTGAGGTATCTCGAAGCCTGCAAAAACTATGTCACCGTTCACGCCGAGCGCGATTACACCGTAAGGCGGACGCTCAGCGACTTTTCAGACAAGCTTGACAGCCGGTTTATCAAGGCGGGCAGATCGTTTATCATCAATCTTTTGTGGATAAAGCGGGTCTCGAAAAACGAAATTGAGCTTAAAAACGGCGAGATAATACCCATCCCGAAAGCGGCATTTGAAACGGTCAATCGGGCAATTATCAACATGAAATAGGAGGACAGCATGAAAATACTTAACCGCCGCGCAAACCAGAAAATCGCCGCCTATCAGCAGGAGCTTATTAAAGCCCACTACGCCGAAGTTGAAAGCATGTACAAAAAGATGCGGGGCTGGCGGCACGACTATCGCAGCCACATACAAACCATGAAGGTATACGCACAGAACGGCGATATGCCCGCTATTATGCAGTATTTAGATATGCTCGACGAGGATTTGAAGACGGTCGACACCGTTACCAAGACCGGAAATCCCATGACCGACGCTATTTTAAACTCGAAAATCACGCTTGCGCGGTACAAGAATATTCCGGTCAAGGCAGACGCAAACATATCCTGCGTGCTGGGAATATCCGAGCTGGAGCTTTGCTCTATCATCGGAAATCTTTTTGACAATGCCATCGAGGCAAGTTTAAAGTTGCCCGAGGGCAAGCGGCAGATACGGGTGTATCTCGAGGTGAAGGAGTCTAACCAGCTTTACATATCATTTACCAACCTTACCGCCACGCCCAAGCTGCAAAAGTTTATGGGAAGATACAAAAGCACCAAGGGTGCGGAACACGGCATCGGGCTTGAACGAATCGACACCATAGTCAAGCGGCTTTCGGGGTATGTCTCACGCAACAGCGAGGACGGCGCGTTTACCACCGAGATACTTATTCCGCTTGAAAAGGTGAATGAGACGGCGCAGTAACAATTCGTCCCTGAAAAACGGCATTTCGTCCCAGTTTTTTAAATTGGGACGAATTTTGTGTTATAGTAATCACAAGAGGTGATGACATATGCCCGAAGAAATCAAGAAAAAAGGCAAAAAGGAAAACAAGAAGGAAAAGCCGACCTACAATGTTTTGCAGTGCTTAAGGTTTGCTTTTTCGCGGGTTTGGAAGTATTCTAAGGCATACTACTTGATTGTTTTTATGTCGCTTATTTTTTCGTTGCTTAACCGGTTAGCCCGATTCTATTTCAGTCCTGCACTTTTGGGTGTTTTAGAGGAAAACCAAGGGCTTGGCAGGTTCATGCTTACGCTGCTGGTGTTGGGCGGCGGTCAGGCACTTATGGTCGGTCTTTCAAACTATATTGATTGTAACCGCTCTGCTCCGATAATGGTAATTGGTTCACGGCTAACAGAGGAGATAACCAACAAAATCGCAAACACATCATACACCAACTTTCTTACAAAAAAGTTTAAAGACCGTACCGGGCAAGCCTTTGACGCGATAGGTAAAGTCATCCATGCATATTACAATGTCAGCTTCTACCTTGTTCAGAAAATCATTCTGTTCGGAATATATCTTTACTTTTTGAACGATATTCATCCCGTTCTCGGACTGGTTACAGCGGTTTTGTCGATAATAATGTTCTTCTATAACCGCTGGGCTTACGCATGGGGACAGCGGCACCGCGACGAGGAATCAGAGGTCTGGCGGAAATGGGGATATGTTCACGACAACATGATAAAGCTCCCGCTTATAAAGGAATTGAAGCTTTTTGGAATGTCCGGCTGGGTAGAAAGCATCTTCCGCGACGTCTGGATGATATCGGCGGGGCTGTCAAAAAAGCGTGAAAAGTTTTTTGCGTGGCGCGGGGTGGTTAACCTTGTGACCGACCTTGGGCGCAGCGGCTTTGCCCTCTACTTCCTCATCTCAATGGCTATGAGGGGCGAGCTTACGGCTGCGAGATTTTTGCTTTTGTTCAACGCTGTCGGCAACTTCTCGGAAGAGGTTGGCGGTATGTTCGACGCTATCAATAAAATCCGCGAGAATTGCTTAAAGGTCAACAACTTTATGGAGTTTATAACCTACCCCGAGCCGTTTAAGTTTGAGGAGGGCGAAACTGTTCCGAGGGCGGATGAGTACGAAATCCGGCTTGAAAACGTCAGCTACACCTACCCCGGAGCGGACAAGAAGATTCTTGACGGCTTTAACCTTACCATCCACAAGGGCGAGAAGCTTGCTATGGTCGGGCTGAACGGTGCGGGCAAGACAACCGTCGTCAAGCTGATATGCGGATTTTTAGACCCCGACGAGGGGCGGGTGCTCTTAAACGGCAGGGACGTTCGCGATTTCAACCGCCGCGATTATTACAGCCTGTTTTCTGCGGTGTTCCAGCAGTTCTCGATTATCGACAGCACTATTGCGCAGAATATCGCGCAGACTGTCGAAGATATCGACTACGATAAGCTGAACGACTGCATCGAAAAGGCAGGGCTTACAAAGGCTATATCCGAACTGCCAAAGGGGCTTGAAACCCATCTGGGGCGGGACATCTACGAGGACGGCGTTTTGCTCTCCGGCGGGCAGACCCAGCGGCTTATCCTTGCGCGGGCGCTGTACAAAAACGCTCCCATTCTTGTTCTGGATGAGCCCACCGCCGCGTTAGACCCACTTGCCGAGAACGACATCTACATGAAGTACAACAGGATGTGTGCGGGAAAGACCTCGGTATTTATCTCCCACCGATTCGCTTCTACCCGCTTCTGCGACAGGGTTGTGTTTGTCAAGGACGGCAGGGCTGCCGAAGTCGGCACTCACGAGGAGCTTATAAGACTTGGCGGCGACTACGCCAGGCTATTCGAGGTTCAGGCGAGGTACTACAAGGACGGCGACATCAGGGAAAGCCTGACATCATCAAGGAAAGGAGCGGCGGCAAATGCTTAAGAAAAAGAAAAAGGAAAGATACGAGCTATCGTTCAGGGAATCTGTTGCATGGACGTGGAAAGCCGTGAAGCTGCTGCACTCCTTAGCTCCCGGCGAAATGGAGCTTGATTTCACAGCCGACATTGTGGGCATAATCAGGGAATACATCGATATCTATATTATAGCGCGGATAATAGACGAGCTTGCTAATGCGCGCCGCCCCGAAAAGCTTTTATGGCTCGCTGTAGGATTTTTAATCAATATGCTTATATATCAGGTGCTGCACTATCTGTTCTTCCACACAAAGCAATATAAGGGCAATTTCAGAGGCGAGAAGAAACAGCGGCTTTTCGACAGAAAGCTTGCCGAGCTTGATTATGTGGATGCCGAGCGGCAGGAAATCAGGGACGCATATTACAAGATTCAGCAGGATCAGCGCTGGCTCGGTCTGGGAATC
>USEH01000101.1 GCA_900553675.1 uncultured Ruminococcus sp.
AAAGATCGTCGTAGAATGTGACAAAGACGGCGAACTGGCTTCGAGCGAGCAGCTTGTCGAGCGCGTGGAGGAGTACATAACCAAGGTTGTCACCCGCTATAAGGGCGATATCGACTACTGGGACGTATGCAACGAGGTTCTGAACGCCGACAGCATCCGCACCAAGAACGACGCTAATTCCTACTGGGCTGAAATCGTGGGAGATCTCGACGGCAACGGATATCTTGACGATTACGTTGAGATAGCCTTTAATGCAGCGCGCGCTGCCGACGAAGACGCAGTTTTGATGATCAACGACTTCAACCTTGAGTGGCAAGACACTAAGGTTCAGGCTATGTACGACATGGTTGAGCGTATGCTTCGCAAGGGCGTTCGTATCGACGGCGTTGGCTTCCAGTCGCATATTGCCGTGGATACGAACATTGAAACCTACCGCAAGGAGCTTGAAAAGATAGCCTCGCTTGCCGATATCTACGACGAGTGCTTTCCCGAACACAAGGGCGAGTTCAGAATCCAGATTACCGAGCTGGATATGAATATGTACGTAGGAGCATACCGCGATAAGCACTTTGTAAAGTGGACCGACGAGGACAAGGCACGCAATGCAAAGCAGTATGCCGACCTTATGAGCATGTTCTTAGAGTTCGCCGACAGGGGTGTTTTAGACGCTGTAGTCTTCTGGACTCCCGACGACGGTCACTCCTGGCTTAACGACAACAAAAATGGTATGCCCTCGCTCTACAAAGACGATATGGCTTTAAAGGAAGCCTACTTCGCGTTTGTAGAAACCTCATTCAACGAAAAGAAGGAGAATTGATTTAGTCATGAAAAGACTGCTGTCACGCGTTACCGCGCTTTCTTTAGCCGCTTGTATGCTGCTTAGCCTTAGCTCCTGCGGTGAAAAGAAGCCCGATTACCCCACCAAGGCGGAGCTTACCGCCGACACCCTCACCTATTCCCAAGAAGAGCTTGAAGCTTTAAAGTCGGGCGAGCATTACGTTGCAGACGCCGACGTTCCCGCGCTTTACAAGTACTTTGAGGGCAGGGTGAAGATAGGCGTTGCCTTTACCACAAGGCAGATTCACGAGATTGTCGACCCCACCGAGCTGTCCATTCGGGACGGCATAATCAAGCACTACAACATGTATACACTGGGCAACGAGTTTAAGCCCGACCATATGAACCCCTCTGAGGGCGTATATAACTTCACCGACGCCGACGAGTTTGTGGAGTTCGCCGAAGCCGCCGGGGCTGACGTGCGCGGTCACACCCTTGTATGGCACTCTCAGGTGCCGCAGTGGTGGTTCAAGGCAGACCCTGCCGACACAAGGACTCTTGAAGAGTGCAGGGAAGCAGGTTCTTTATGCTCAAGCGAGGTTCTGCAGGAAAGAATCACAAAGTATATAACCGATGTCGTCACCAGATACAAGGATACCGTGGACGTATGGGACGTATGCAACGAGGTTTTGAACGCAACCGAAATAAGAAATATTAACGACGATTCCTACTGGGCGGAAATTATGGGAGATGTTGATGGCAACGGCTTCAAAGACGATTACGTTGAAATAGCCTTCAACGCCGCCAGAGCCGCCGACGAAGACGCTGTTCTTATGATAAATGACTTCAACATGGAGTGGCAGGACAGCAAAACTCAGGCTATGTATGACATGGTTGAACGTATGCTGCGCAAGGGAGTAAGAATCGACGGCGTTGGCTTCCAGTCGCATATAGGTCTCGACTGCAACGTTGAGAAGTACAGGCAGAATATTGAAAAGATAGCCTCGCTCGCCACGATTTACGACGAGTGCTTCCCCGAACACAAGGGCAATTTCAGAGTTCAGATAACCGAGCTTGATATGAATATGTTCGTCGGTGCTAATTCCGACGGTGCGTTTATGAAGTGGACCGAGGAAGACTTTGCAAAGCAAGCCGAGAAGTATCGTCAGCTGATGGATATGTTCATGGACTTTGTGGACGAGGGCGTTATCGACGCAATTGTCTTCTGGGGAACCGACGACGAGAACTCCTGGCTGAACACCACCCCAAAGCTGAGAAGAAACGCTTCGCTGCTGTTTGACAGAGATCTGTCGCTTAAGCCTGCGTATTTCGCGGTTGCGGAAGCTTCGTTCAGAAAGTGATAAGCGTTTTATCCGGCGATTAAACGCGCGCGCAGATGATTTAAAGCTGCGGCTTAGCCGAGTTAGATTTTATTGGAAAGCAGATTGGAGATTGCTTAGCCGTCCGGAATTTCGGTTCCGGACGGCGAGCTTTTAACGGACTATTGCTATAGGAGATGAGACATATGAAGGCTGTTGTCAGCGAGTGGGTAGAGCTTGCTCAGGTGCTGCTGTACTTGTCGGACAGGCAGGAAAAGGTGGTACAGCATTTAGGTAATAAAGCCTATGCTGGGGCTATAACGGAGTTTTTCCTCCCGTATAAAAATCACAAAGCGGTGGCTATAACGCAAAAGCTTATTGACGAAAACAATTTCATTCACACAAAGCCGCTGCGGGCTATACTGTCGCTGGAGCAGATTCTGACGGATAAAGGGCACAGTCTTAACGAATGGGCAGCGAGTGTGAAGGATTTTATTGACGATGCGCATTTTCACACCTTTTATCTCAACCAATCGGGCTATTACAGCTGGATACTGGAGAATCTGAAGCAGTGCGATTTTGACGTATGGATCGCCTACGTAGAGCAGTATTTCAGACAAAAGCCTGACGCTTTTTCGCTGATCATCTGCCCCATAGCGGGAAATTATGGCTTTAACCTCGGCAATACATCCTATACAGTCAGGTGTATGCCATATTACGACGAAAATCAGAATCCCAAGTGGCAATTTGACTTTTTTGCGAAGGGTATCGCGCATGAATATGCGCACTGCTTTGTAAATCCCACTGTTGAATCGCACAAGAGCATATTAAAGGATTCAGGCGAATTTTTTGAAAGTCACAAGAATATGCCGAAAGCCTACAACCTGGATTACGCCGTTATGAACGAGTACTGGGTGAGAGCGTTTGCAATACGTTTTATGGAGCAGAATCAGCGCATATTCCCCGATTTTGACATTGAAGCAGAGTACTGCCGCCAAAGAGAAGCCTTTATCTATATCGACAGGTTCGTTGAGCTGCTGAAAGAATTTGAACAGTCGGGATTGTGCTTTGAGGAGTTTTATATTAACGCCGTAAAGCGATTATTTGATGATAACGATTGATACTTCTGCCGTTCGGGACGATTGTTCCGGGCGGCAAAGCTTTGTCCGGTGCAAAAATCCCTGCCGCCAAACGCTTTATTTGTGCAAATATACAATGTTGAAAACATATATTGACATCCGAAAAAATACGTATTATAATGTTACCAACTGATAGAGGCGCAGCATATCAAAAGTAAGCAACATCTATAACGCCAGCCAAGGCGGGGTGTGCCGAAAGGGGTAGCTGCCGAGGACGCTTAAAGGCAAAGAAGTGGTCCGGCGGTGCGGTCAATATCCGCAGTGCTGTCGCACGTTGGGTGCGGAGAGCTATCGAAGAATTTTGTATTCTCATGCTGAGCGTTTCGCATAAGATCGAAACATACCAAGGCGTGCTGATATATCTTTCTTGGGTAGTTGCCTTTATGGGTAACTGCTTTTTTATTTGGAAAGGATAGGTAAACTGTAAGATGAAAAACACTGTATTCACAGGCGCGGCGACTGCGCTTATCACCCCATTCAAAAACGGCGCTATAGACTTTGACTCTTTCGAGAGGATTCTCGAACAGCAGATTGCGGGCGGCATAAGCGCGCTTGTAGTTTCGGGAACAACCGGCGAGGGCTCCACCCTCACCGACGGCGAGCACAGAGAGCTTATTAAGTTCGCGGTTGAAAAGGTCGCGGGACGTGTGCCGATAATCGCGGGGACAGGCTCGAACGACACCGCATACGCAATTGACCTTTCGAGATATGCCTGCTCGGTCGGGGCGGACGCTCTGCTTTTAGTCACACCATATTACAACAAGGCAACTCAGGAGGGCTTGTATCAGAGCTTTAAGATGATTGCTGATAGCGTGGATAAGCCCTGTATTTTGTACAACGTCCCCTCCCGCACCGGCTGCAACATCCTTCCGGCGACTGCGGCAAGGCTGGCGGACGTTGATAACATCGTTGGCATAAAGGAAGCCAGCGGGGACATCTCCCAGATTGCCGAGCTTGCACGCGTCTGCGGGGATAAGCTCGACATCTACTCGGGCAACGACAATCAGATCGTTCCTATTCTTTCGCTGGGCGGCAAGGGCGTAATTTCGGTGCTTTCAAACGTCCTTCCGGAAAAGACAAATGAGATATGCACACGCTTCTTTGAAGGAGACGTTAAGGGCGCGCTCGAATTGCAGCTGCACTATCTTCCCCTTATAGACGCGCTTTTCAGCGAGGTCAACCCGATTCCGATAAAGGCTGCGATGTCTGCTATGGGACTGGGCGAAAATTCGCTCCGCCTGCCACTGACTCCTATGAGCGAAGGCAAGGCAGCGCATCTATATGAACTCATGAAGAGCGAGGGGCTGATCTGAAAATGAAGACTATACTAACAGACAACGTGACGGTTCGGGAAGGCGAGCTTTACTTCGGCGAACACAGCTGTGTGGCTCTTGCCAAAAAATACTCCACTCCCCTTTACATAATGGACGAGGAGCGCATACGCCGCAACTGCCGCGAGTATGCATCCTCTATAAAAGAGGCTTTCGGCGACGGTTCTATGGCTATTTATGCCTCAAAGGCGGCAAGCTTCAAGCGGATTTATGAAATTATCCACGAGGAGGGCTTGGGCGCGGACGTTGTGTCCGTCGGCGAGATTTACACCGCGCTTAAGGCGGGATTTCCAATGGAAAAAGCCTTCTTCCAGGGCAACAACAAAACGGATGAAGACATCCGCTTTGCGATAAAGTCGGGCGTGGGCTACTTCGTTTGCGACAACTACGAGGAGGTAGAAGCGATTGATACTATCGCCGGTGAGATGGGCATTAAGCAGAAGATTCTTCTTCGCCTCACCCCAGGAATTGACCCCCACACCTACGCCGCGGTGGCGACCGGCAAGGTGGATTCAAAGTTCGGCACGGCGATTGAGACCGGTCAGGCGGAGGAAATTGCGGCGTTCGCGCTCTTGAAAAAGAACATTGAGCTTATGGGCTTCCACTGTCACGTCGGCTCGATGGTGTTCGAGTCCTCGACATTCGTGCGCAGCGCGGAAATCATGCTGGAATTTATTGCAAGTATCAAAGAAAAATACGGTTACGAGGCAAAAATTCTCGATCTCGGCGGCGGCTACGGCGTGAGATACGTTGACGGTCAGCCGGATATATCAATCTCGGATAACATAGCGCAAGTTTCAAAATTTATTTCGGAGATGTGCCACAGGCTTGATATTGCGCGCCCCGACATTATCTTCGAGCCGGGCAGAAGCATAGTCGCCGACGCCGGCATCACCCTTTACACCGCAGGAACGGTCAAGAAGATAACCGGCTACAAGAACTACGTCTCGGTAGACGGCGGCATGACAGATAACCCCAGATACGCGCTGTATCAGTCGCAATACACCGTTGTAACGGCGAACAAGCCGGAGCCTGCTCAGACTATCAAGTGCGATCTTGTGGGCAGGTGCTGCGAGTCGGGAGACATAATCCAGCCGGAGGTCGACTTCCCTGCCGACATCGCGCGCGGGGATATCGTCGCGGTGCTGACGACAGGCGCTTACAATTATTCTATGGCTTCTAATTACAACCGCATTGCGCGTCCGCCGGTGGTTATGGTGGACGGGGAAAGAGACTATGTTGCCGTTAAGAGGGAGAGTCTTGAGGATTTGGTTTTGAATGATGTTTGAGGGGCGTTCTCACTTTGGACGTTTAAGTGAAGAGAGAACAGAGAAAAGAGAAGAGTGAAGAGATAAGGTGTCGGCTTCGCCGACGTATCTTTTGGCGGCTCCGCCGCTCGGCACTCGCTTTGATTTTGTGGTGTGAGGTTTGCGGGTAGGCGCGCCCGCACTGCTTTGTGGGGACGCGGCGTGTGGATGGCTCAGCCATCCGGACGGCGACGCCGTCCAGACCTCCGCCCGCAGGTAGTGCGACTCCCGCAGTAACTGCGATAGAACAACTATCTATATGGGCGCGGCGGTGGGTACCAGCCGACTGATAAGCCCCCACCATCCCGAAAAACAATTTCCTAAGAAGGAGAAACATATATGAAATTCACCAAAATGCATGGCTGCGGCAACGACTACATATATATCAACGGCTTTATCGAAAGCTGCGACGACTGGGGAGCGCTTTCTGAAAGGCTCTCCGACCGCCACTTTTCTGTCGGCAGCGACGGCGTTATAGTCATCCTGCCGTCTGATGTCGCCGACTTCCGTATGCGTATGTTCAACGCCGACGGCAGCGAGGGCAAAATGTGCGGCAACGGCTCGCGGTGCGTTGCAAAATACTGCTTCGACAAGGGTCTGACCGACAAGACCGAGTTCACCCTTGAAACCCTCGCGGGGATAAAGACCCTGTCGCTTCAGGTGGAGGACGGTATTACAAAAAGCGTGTCAGTCGGCATGGGCAGGGCGGAGTTTTCGTCCAATAAAGTGCCTGTTATCTGGGACGGAGATGAGGTCGTCAACCAAAAGCTCTCGCTTTCAAGCGGAGACTGGAACGTCACCTGCGTTTCGATGGGCAATCCCCACTGCGTTACATTCATTCAGGATAGCCCGCGCACGCTGAATCTTGAAAGTATTGGTCCCGAATTTGAAAACAACGCCATCTTCCCCGAACGTGTGAACACCGAGTTCATCAGGGTGATAGACGATAAGACCCTTGAAATGCGCGTCTGGGAGCGCGGCAGCGGCGAAACCCTTGCCTGCGGAACGGGAGCCTGCGCCTCGGTTGCGGCAGCTGTCAAGAACGGCATTTGCAGGGCGGGCGAGGAAATTACCGTAAAGCTCTTGGGCGGAGACCTGAACATCACTTGCTCGGAAGATTATGAGATTACCATGCGCGGTCCTGCTGAGATTGCGTTTGAAGGCGAAGTCGCGCTGTAATCACGAAAAATATGAAAGGAAAATTTTGTATGAAAGTCAATCCCAACTACACTAAAATAAAGGAAAGCTACCTGTTTGCCGAGGTTGCCGCGCGCACTGCAAAGTATGCGAGCGCGCACCCCGAGGCTAAAATCATAAAAATGGGTATCGGCGACGTCACCCTGCCGCTCTGCCCCGCCGTTATCGAGGCTATGCACAAGGCGGTCTCCGAGATGGGAGTCAAGGAGACATTCAAGGGCTACGGCGAGTATCGCGGCTACGATTTCCTCTGTGAAAGCATCTGCCGCTACTACAAGACTTTCGGCGTTGACATCGAAACCGAGGAGGTATTCGTCTCCGAGGGCGCAAAGAGCGATCTTGGCAACATACTTGACCTGTTCGACAACGACAACACCGTGCTTGTCACCGACCCCGTTTACCCCGTCTATGTCGACACCAACATCATGGCAGGCAGAAAGGTAATCTACGCCGACGCTACCGAGGCTAACGACTTTTTGCCCCTGCCCGACCCCAGCGTTCATGCGGATATAATATACCTCTGCTCACCCAATAACCCCACCGGCGCGGCATACACCAAGGCTCAGCTGAAAGAATGGGTGGACTATGCAAAAAAAGAGGGCGCGATAATCCTGCTGGATGCCGCCTATGAAGCCTTCATCACCGACGAGAACATCCCCCACTCCGCATATGAGGTCGAGGGCGCAAAGGATTGCGTTATCGAGATATGCTCGCTCTCCAAAACCGCCGGCTTCACCGGCACCCGCTGCGGCTACACCATC
>USEH01000102.1 GCA_900553675.1 uncultured Ruminococcus sp.
AGCTGCCGTATCTGTCTGCTCCTGCGCATCGCGTCCCAAGCCCGACCCGAACGCCAAGAAAATCGCAGATGAGTTTATGGCAGGAATCGAGCCTGAAAGGTTCTGCCCAGCCGAGCTTGACAGCGACTGGGTGTCCGCAGAGCCGCACCATCCCACCACAAACGGCACATTAACCCGCATAACCTATCACTCCTCCACCTGCAAAAAGGACAGAACCGCGAGGGTATATCTCCCCGACTGCTACGACGAGAGCAAGGAATATCCGGTTATGTACATCCTTCACGGCTACTGGGGACACGACAACTCCATGGCTGAGGACGAGGGCTGTCAGAACATCATCGGCAAGATGATTAAGGCGGGCGAGTGCGAGGAAATGATAGTTGTATTCCCCGATATCTTCGCCTCTGAGACAAAGGACAGCTGCGACGGTATGAACGATGAAAACAACAAAGCCTACGACAACTGCCTCAACGACATAACCAAGGACTTAATGCCCTATATCGAGGAGAATTATTCCTGCAAGACCGGAAGAGATAATACCGCGCTTTTCGGCTTTTCGATGGGCGGACGCGAAGCGCTGGCAATCGGCTTTAAGTATCCCGAAAAGTTCGGATATATCGGAGCTTCCTGCCCCGCACCCGGAGTTCAGGATGTAGTTCCCGAAAACAAGATGTATTATAAAGATGGCTACGAGCCTTATCTGTTTATGATTTGTGCCGCCGGAGATGATCAGGTGGTCTGGTCGACTCCGCAGAGCTATCACGATATCTTTACCAAGCACAAGCTTACCCATGTATGGTGGACGGTGGACAAGTCGTGGCACGGAGGTCCTGCCAACCATAGCATGGCTTACAACTTTGCTAAGTATGCTTTTAAGGCGAAGTAAGGCAATTTAATTAGTCGGAATATAGTTTGCGAGACCACCGAAGTTCGGCGGTCTCGCTTATTTTATCTGTAAATATAATCTGACAAAATTATTGCATTTTATAACAGAATATGATATTATAGTGCAAGTCAAAGGATGGCAAGGTTTGTTCCTCCGAAAGGAGGGTAATCATTTGACCGGAATCAAAGCTATGAGCATGATTTCAATATTCATCGCTATACTTACATTGCTGGCTATGATTATCTTTGAGGTCATAAACATTTTCAAGAAGTAAGACCTTAAAGAAAAAACCGCCAACCTAAGGCGGTAAGCGGCGTTTCTTCAAACACTATTATACTATGAGGAACGACCGCTACTAGCACTAGCAGTCATCCTTTGGCCTTTTTAGTATACCACATATTTTATAAATGTCAAGCCCTTTCAGGAAAATTCCTTCCATCACCCCTTGACAACTCCAAAAAAATCGCATATAATGTTTTTTGTTGATTGGCTGTGATGGGATTGACCGCAGCGTGGCATTTAAGAGAGCAGGCGTTTGCCGTTCCCGATTTCCGGGGACTGCATTGGTGCAAGCCTGTATGCCTATGGCGGGTGCTTACCCTGAGCTTTCCGGAAAACCGGAACGTAATATCGGCGCGTTAAGCCGAGCACAAGGCGAAAGTTTTATCGGGCGTATCCTTTTTCGGGATTTGTGCGCCCCGACCTTCGCGAATTTGGGTGGTACAGCGAACATCTCGCCCCATTTGAGGGGCGGGGTGTATTTTTTTTACCATCAGGATGTAATGTGGGTGTATTTTTTATCATCCGCATATAATAGGGACGCATTTTATCCCGAAAAATAATCTCATAAAAAATATGAAAGGACTTGTTTAAAATGAAGTGGACAGGACTCAACGAGCTCAGAGAAAGCTACCTTAAGTTCTTTGAATCAAAGGGATGCTTGCGGCACAAAAGCTTTCCGCTCGTTCCTCAGAACGACAAAAGCCTGCTGTTGATAAACGCGGGCATGGCTCCCTTAAAGCCGTATTTCACCAAGCAGGAGGTTCCGCCGCGCACGCGCATGACCACCTGCCAGAAGTGCATACGCACCAACGATATTGAAAACGTCGGCAAAACCGCCCGCCACGGCACCTTCTTTGAGATGCTGGGCAACTTCTCCTTCGGCGATTACTTTAAGGAGGAGGCTATTTCCTGGGCATGGGAGTATATAACTAAGGTGCTTGAAATCCCCGAAGAGCGGCTTTACGTCACCGTATATCAGGACGACGACGAGGCTGAGCGCATCTGGCACGAAAAGATAGGTCTGCCCATGGAAAAGATTTTCCGCATGGGCAAGGAGGACAATTTCTGGGAGGCGGGAATCGACGGTCCCTGC
The DNA here is from genome assembly GCA_900553675.1 of uncultured Ruminococcus sp. Taxonomy (GTDB): domain Bacteria; phylum Bacillota; class Clostridia; order Oscillospirales; family Ruminococcaceae; genus Faeciplasma. The sequence goes on from USEH01000102.1 coordinate 2,262, forward strand.
GGACCCTGCTCCGAAATCTACTTCGACCGTGGACCCGAATACGGCTGTGGCAAGCCCGACTGCACCGTCGGCTGCGACTGCGACAGATACATGGAGTTCTGGAACCTTGTATTCACCCAGTTCGAGCGGCATGAGGACGGCACCTACACCCCTCTTGCCCAGAAGAACATAGACACCGGCATGGGCTTGGAGCGTCTGGCGGCTTTAATGCAGGGCGTCGGCTCAATTTTCGACGTTGACACCATCAAGGCAATCCGCGACCATATCTGCAAGATTGCCGGCTGCGAGTACGGCAAGGACTACAAAAAGGACGTTTCCATCAGAGTTATCACCGACCATATCAGAACCGTCACCTTTATGGCGTCGGACGGCGTTCTTCCCTCCAACGAGGGCAGAGGCTACGTTATGAGAAGGCTTCTGCGCAGAGCAGTCCGCCACGGAAAGCTGTTGGGTATCAATGGTCTGTTCCTGAAAGATCTTGTAAAGACGGTTGTAGACTGCTCCAAGTGCGAATACAACGAGCTTGAAGAGAAGTACGACTACATTGTAAAGCTTTTGACCAACGAGGAAAGAAACTTCAACGAAACTATAGACCGCGGCATGGGAATCCTCAACGGCTACATCGACGAGATGGCAACCAAGCACCTTTCCACCATTCTGGACGGCAAAAAGGTATTCACGCTTTCGGACACCTATGGCTTCCCGATTGATCTGACAAGAGAGATTCTCGAAGAAAAGGGCTTCAGCCTTGACGAAGACGGCTTTATGAAGGCGTTGGAAATCCAGAAGGAGACCGCCCGCGCTGCCCGCGGAGGCTCGAAGTACATGGGCGCAGACGAAACCGTCTTCCACAAAATCGCGCGCGAGTATTCCTCTAAATTCGTTGGCTACGAAAAGCTCACCGACGAGGTTAAGATAGACTACATTGCAACCGAAACCGAGCTTATAAACGCCGCCGGAGCGGGGGACGAGGTTTATATCGTGTCCTCGGAGTCGCCATTCTACGCAGAAAGCGGCGGACAGGTCGGCGATATCGGCTATATCACCACCAAAACCGGCAAGTGCCGGGTTCTGGACACTCAGAAGGCAGTCGGCGGAAAGATTGCCCACAAAGTTAAGGTTATTGAGGGCGCTATCGAAACCGGTGAGACCGCAACCTTCGAGGTTGACGCCGATAACAGACTCAGCGTTATGCGCAACCACTCCTGCGCGCACTTGTTGCAGGCGGCGCTCAGAAAGGTTCTGGGCGACCACGTTCATCAGGCGGGACAGCTTGTAAACGCCGAAAGGCTCCGTTTCGACTTTAGCCACTTCTCCGCAATGACCCCTGCCGAGATTGCCGAGGTTGAAAACCTTGTAAACAGCTACATCTTAGCAGGAATTGACATTGTAACCAAAGAAATGCCGATTGAAGAAGCCAGAAAGCTGGGCGCAATGGCTCTGTTCGGCGAGAAGTACGGCGACGTTGTAAGAGTAGTAAAGATGGGCGACGCTTCGATTGAATTCTGCGGAGGAACCCATCTCGACAACACCTCCAAGGCGGGACTGTTTAAGATTATAAGCGAATCCAGTGTTGCCGCCGGAGTAAGACGTATCGAAGCCGTAACCGGCAAGGGCGTATTAGAATACATCAATCGCAGCCTTGCGATGATAAACGAGTCCGCAGCTGCTTTAAAGCTTGCCAACCCCAACGAGCTTGCCAAAAAGTGCCACAGCGTCGCCGAAGAGCTTAAAGAGCTTGAACACAAGAATGCAGCTATGTCCGACGCGATTGCAGAGCTTAAGTCGAGCGCGCTTTTGGCAAACATGGTTGTTATCGACGGTCTCAAGCTGATAGTCTCCAAGATAGACGGCGCAAAGCCTGACGAAATCAGAAAGATGGCAGAATCCATCAAGGCTAAGGACGACAGTGCTATAGCTGTTATCGCCTGCGTAAACGGCGCAAGCGGAAACATCGCCGCCGCCTGCGGCAAGGATGCGATCGCCAAGGGAATCCTTGCCGGAAAGCTTGTTGCAAAGGTGGCAGCACTCACCGGAGGCAAGGGCGGAGGACGTCCCGACAGCGCAATGGCAGGAATCGGCGACGTTTCAAAGCTCGAAGCTGCTATGATTCAGGTTGACGACATTGTAAGAGAATTTCTGGGAATAACCGACTAAAATAAGGAGGAAAAAGCCATGAACGACTGCTTGTTCTGCAAAATTATACACGGAGACATCCCCTCGAAAAAGGTATACGAGGATGAGTATTGCTACGCCTTTGAGGACATAGCACCTGTTGCTCCGGTTCACATACTGTTTGTCCCCAAGGAGCATATTTCGGGAGTGAGCGGCATTACCGCCGAAAACAGCGCGGTTGTCTCGAAAATCTTTGAAGCGATAGCCAAGGTTGCCGCCGAAAAGGGCTTAGACGGCGGCTACAGAGTGGTTTCCAACTGCGGCGCAGACGCCGGACAGACCGTTTTCCACCTGCATTTCCATCTTCTGGGAGGAAATAATCTTGGTATTATGTGTAGCGATAATTAATCAGCAGGGCTGATTATTTATTCCGTTTGCTCATCTTATAAAAATATAATGAAAGGATTGCTGAATTATGGATAAATTTTACACTTTGAATGTAGCCGGACTCAAAAGAGAGCTTCCCATCTGCGATGTAAACGAAAAATTGGACATAGCGGCGTTTGTAATGTTCTCCGACGTTGAACTGACTGTCGCGTGCGCTAAAGAGCTGTTAAAGAAGACCCCCGAGTTTGATGTTATCGTCACCGCCGAGTCAAAAGGAATCCCGCTGGCATACGAGATGGCGCGTCAGTTCGGCAACGGCATGAAATACATTGTTGCAAGAAAAATGCCCAAGCTTTATATGCGCGATCCCGTTTCGGTTGACGTTAAGTCGATAACCACCGCGACTGTTCAGAAGCTCTGGCTTTCCAAGGACGAAGCCGAGTATCTCAAAGGCAAGCGCGTGCTGATAGCCGACGACGTTATCTCCACCGGCGAATCGCTCGACGCGGTTATAAAGCTGGTGAACTATGCCGAGGGTAATATCGTGGGCAAGTGCGCGGTACTCGCCGAGGGCGACGCTGCCGACAGGCATGATATTATCTTTTTGGAGAAGCTGCCGCTGTTCTTTAAGTGATTTTTTGATGCCGCGGATTTTGGAAAGTGCCTTCGCTTTAATTTAACACTTATAATAAAGCTTAAGTCCCGAAGCAATTGTTTTAACTGCTTCGGGACTTGTTGATATAATTCGATGATTTGCATAGATCAGAAGTTATCTAATCATTTTTATCATTCCGGGACCGTCCCACTCACAAGGTCTTTCTTCAAAGCCCCTTTTCTTATAAAATGGAAGTGCTTCCTTTGTACTGATTAATTCTAAACTGACAGACCAATCCGGTGGCATGCTTTCCCTTATATATTTTTCCAAATTAACCATCAGAAGTGCTCCCACGCCCATTGATTGATATGATGGAATTACAGCAAAATCCTTAATATAAAATGACATACTGCCATCACCAATTAGTCTTACCATTCCTATCGCATGATCGCCATCATAAGCCGTAAATGTCGCAATAGAATTTTCCAGAGCTTTTTCGACCTGTTTAATATACGGTGGTTCCCAACCAACTGATGTATATAATTCTAAAAATAATTCAGGTGTTAGTGTATCTATTCTTATTTCCATATATTCCTCATTAAATTTCGATTAATTTTCGTATAATTATACATCAAAGCCGTTTCATTGTCAATAAGCTTTTGGTTGGAGCGTTGATACTTTTTGTCATAAAGTCGCATTGTAAATTTATTCCATTTCGCACATCTTGACAACCGGCCCAAACAGTAATATAATCATAAGGTTACCGGTATATACGGTTTGATATTTTCCGGAGGCGTTATAATGAAATCCCGTATAAAAAATTGGCTGAGCAAATTTAACAGAAGAACGCAAATGTGGATGACCGGAAGGTATGGTCCCGACAAGCTTTCGCTTCACATCTGCGCGTTGTCCTGCGCTTTTATGATTGCCGGAACCTTTGCTCTGCGGCTTGCTTTCGCGGTGATAGCAATAGTTCTTATGATAATCGCCGTATCGCGTATCTGCTCGAAAAATCTTGAAAGGCGGGCGGTTGAGCTTAATTCCTACGAGCGGCTGCTTTCAAGGCTGCGCGGCTGGGGGTCTCTCCAGAAAAGAAAATGGAAAGATCGCAAAACCCACAGATACTACAAATGCAAGTGCGGCAAAATTCTGCGCGTTCCCAAGGGCAAGGGCAGAATTGAGATAACCTGCCCGCAGTGCCACGCAAAGTATATAAAGAAGACATAAGCTGTTCGGAGGTGATATTTTGCCAAGATGCGTTATAATAGGTGGCGCGAATATCGCGCGATACGACCGCTCCAAAGCTGCCATAAAGCCGGATGATTTTATTATCTACTGCGACTCGGGGCTTAAACATGCCGAAGCTTTAGGCGCAGAGCCGAGTCTGATAGTAGGGGACTTCGACTCGCACGACAACCCCCACAGCTCGGTTGAAACCATAGTCCTCCCCTGCGAAAAGGACGATACCGACACTGTTTTCGCCGTTAAAGAGGCAATCAAGCGGGGATTTGACGATTTTTTGCTTTTGGGAGTAGTCGGCGAGCGGCTCGACCACACCCTTGCAAACGTCTCAATCCTTCTTATGCTGGACGATATGGGATTAAGCGGCAGAATTATCGACGATTATTCCGAGATGGAGATAGTCTCCCGCAGCCCGAAGCGTGTGGACGGCAGCTTTAAGTTCTTCTCGATTCTGAACATATCGGGAACGGCAAGGGGAATAACCGAGACAGGCTGCAAATATCCGCTTAAAAACGCCGAAATCACCTGCGATTATCAGTACGGAGTCAGCAACGAGGTTCTTCCCGATAGCGAAGCAGTCATCTCGCTGACCGAAGGGCGGCTTCTTCTGATAAAGGTATACTAATTTAATAACAAAAAAAGGAGCCGGACACCCGACTCCTTAATTTATTATCAAAACGGCGAAGCCGCCCCGCGAAGCGGGCAAAGAAAGATATCGCCGAAGGCGATACCTCATCGCGCCGTAAGGCGTGCATCACTACGAGCAACGCGAGTGCATCACTTATCACTTGCGCCTATAGGCGCAGCATATCTTTTGCGGCGCCACCCGCAAAAAGCCGTCCGCTAAAACAGCAGACGGCTTTATTATATTCTCGAAGATATCTAATTCATCACGCCGCAAAACTATAGCCCTGCGCAATCATTTCGTCGATAAAATCGCCTAAAATGGCTGCATTTGTCTCGGAGACCGAGTGCAGAAGATATATCGCGCCGGGATGCGCCCTTTCTATCAGCTTCTGAAGCGAAGCCGCTTGGTCAGGCTGCTTATCAGGGTCCCAGTCGGCGTAAGCAAAGCTCCATAAAACCGTTTCATAGCCTAAATCGCCGGTTATTGCAAGGCTTAATTCCGAATATTCTCCCTTTGGGGGACGGAATTT
>USEH01000103.1 GCA_900553675.1 uncultured Ruminococcus sp.
CATGATGGAGCAGTATTTCGATGTTAAAAGCCGATATCCCGGCATGCTGCTGTTTTTCCGCCTCGGTGATTTTTACGAGATGTTTTTTGACGATGCCAAAACCGCCGCCGATGAGCTTGATTTGGTGCTCACCGGCAAGGAATGCGGTATGGATGAGCGTGCGCCGATGTGCGGTGTGCCGTTTCATTCGGCGGATTCTTATATCGCAAAGCTTGTAAACCGCGGCTATAAGGTGGCAATTTGCGAGCAGCTTGAGGATCCCAAGCTTGTTAAAGGGCTTGTTAAAAGAGATGTTGTAAGAATCATAACCCCCGGCACGGTCATTGAGGGCAATATGCTTGATGATTCCACCAATAATTATCTTTGCTGTATTTGCCGCGATGAAAAAGAAACCGGGCTGTGCTTTGCGGATGTGTCCACTGCGGAATTTCATTTAACGGCGATTAAGGGCGCAGACAGTGAAAATAAAATAATCGATCAGCTTGCGGCATATATGCCCAAAGAGGTGCTCGTCAATTCCGCCGCGCTTGATTATGCCCGCGCCGCAGATTTCCTAAAAGCGCGAAACGGCACGCAGGCGCAGCTGCTTGAAGACGAAAAATTCGATTACAACGCCGCCACCGAACTTATTCTTGAAACTCTTAAAAAGGATGAAATTTCAAGCCTTTCACTCGGCAGCAGCAAGCCGGTTGTGCGCGCTCTCGGCGCCGTTATCGGCTATCTTAAAGATGTTCAGAAAAAAGAAGAAATCGAAGCCCCCGCCGATATCGATTATTTTGAAAGCGATCGGTATTTAAAGCTTGATATGAATGCCCGCCGTAATCTGGAGCTCACAAAATCCATGATGACGGGCGATAAAAGGCACTCGCTTCTTTGGGTGCTCGATAAAACAAAAACCCCTATGGGCCGCAGAATGATAAGAAATTGGCTTGAAAGGCCGCTTATGTCTGCCGCTCAGATAATCAAAAGGCAAAATGCCGTCGGCGAGCTTGCCGATAATCCGGAGCTGCGCGATAAGCTCAGAACCTCGTTTTCGGGTATCAGCGATATGGAAAGGCTGATGACGCGCATTGCTTATTCAACGGCAAATGCAAAGGAGCTTAAATCGCTTCAGCAAACCGTGCAAAGGCTGCCGCAGATAAAATCGCTTTTGGCAGGCTGCCAAAGTGCCTTGCTTAAAGATATAAGCGGCAGCATAGATCCGCTTGAGGATGTTGAAGAGCTTATAGGCCGCGCCATTTCGGAGGAACCTCCGCTTACGGTGCGCGAGGGCGGAATGATAAAATCGGGCTATAACGAGCAGGTGGACGAGCTTCGCTCCGTTATGGAGGATGGCGCAGGCGTTGTTGCCGCAATAGAGGCGCGCCAGCGCGAGGAAACGGGTATTCCCAAGCTGAAGGTGGGCTATAACCGCGTTTTCGGATATTATATCGAGGTCACCAATTCCTATAAAGATATGGTGCCGGAAACCTACATAAGAAAGCAAACCCTCACAAATTGCGAAAGATATATAACTCAGGAATTAAAAGAGCTTGAGGGCAAAATAGTGGGCGCAAAGGATCGCTCCGTGGTGCTCGAATATCAGGTGTTCTGCTCCGTGCGCGAAACGATTTCCCGCGAAACGCAGCGCATTCAAAAAACGGCAAAGGCGCTTGCCGTGCTCGATACCTTGGCAAGCCTTGCCGAGGCGGCGGCAACAAATAATTATTGCTGCCCGCAAATCTCAACAAACGGTGTGATTGATATTAAAGACGGCCGCCACCCTGTTGTGGAGGCTATTATGAACGGCGCGCCCTTCGTGCCGAACGATACCGTGCTTGATACTTCCGATAATCGCTGCATGATTATAACCGGCCCCAATATGGCGGGTAAATCAACCTATATGCGCCAGATTGCGCTTATTGTTTTAATGGCTCAGATGGGTTCGTTTGTGCCGGCGGATTACGCAAAAATTTCGGTTGTTGACCAGATATTCACAAGGGTGGGCGCATCAGACGATCTTTCAGCCGGGCAGTCCACCTTTATGGTAGAAATGAGCGAGGTTGCAGACGTCATTAAGCACGCGACCAAAAACAGCCTTGTGATTTTAGATGAGGTGGGCAGGGGAACCTCCACGTTCGACGGTATAAGCATAGCTCAAAGCGTCGCCGAGCATATTGCCAACACCCGCAAAATTGGTTGCAAAACCCTGTTTGCAACCCATTACCATGAGCTTATTGAGCTTGAGGGCGAATGCAACGGTGTTAAAAACTTCAGCGTTGCCGTTAAGCGCGGCTCTGACGGAATAAGATTTTTAAGAAAGATAGTGCGCGGCGGAGTTGACCAGTCATATGGCTTGGAGGTTGCAAAGCTTGCAGGTCTTCCTGAATCTATTCTGAAAAGGGCAAGGGCTATTCTGAGCGAGCTTGAATCAAAGGCTGCGCGCTCCGATTCATCTGTCAAGGAAAGCGACGGTCAGGTATCATTTTCGCTCATAAACGAAATGAACGCTATTGATATGCTCAGAAAGACTAATATCGACGAGCTTAGCGATTCTGAGCTCAGAGAGCTTATCGGAGAAATCATTAAATATATCTGATGGAGTTGTTTTAACAAAATGTCTAAAATACACGTTTTGGATAAATCGGTGTACGAGCTGATTGCTGCCGGTGAGGTTATTGAAAGACCGTCCGCAGTTATAAAAGAGCTTATAGAAAACGCTTTGGATGCCGGCTCAACCAAAATTACAGTCGAGATTAAAAACGGTGGAAGAACATATATCAGAGTTACCGACAACGGCTGTGGAATGAGCGCTGAGGATGTTCCACTGGCGTTTGTTCGTCATGCAACAAGCAAGCTTTCTTCCAAAGAAGACCTTGACAGTATTCTGACTCTCGGCTTCCGTGGCGAGGCTTTAGCTTCCATATGCGCAGTTGCAAGGGTAGAGGTTCTTACCAAACAGGCAGACGCTACAATGGGATATCATTATCAGATAGAAGCAAGTGAGGAAATTGATTGCGGTGAAATCGGATGTCCCAACGGAACAACTTTTATCGTCAAAGATCTGTTCTTTAACACTCCTGCAAGGCAGAAGTTTATGAGAAAGGATGTTTCTGAGGGCAACTATATATCCGATATAGTTCAGAAGCTGGCGCTTTCACACCCTGCTGTTTCTTTCAAATTTATACGCGACAACAAGATTGAATTTGTAACTCCGGGTGACGGCAAATTGCTTTCCTGCATTTACGTTATACTCGGAAAACAGTTTTATGCAAGCTGTATTCCTGTAGATTACAGCTATCTCAACATAAGAATTACCGGATATATAACAAAGCCTCTCGGCTCCTTTGCAAGCCGCGCTAACCAGATATTTTTTGTCAATTCAAGATATATTAAATGCGCAACCTGTCAGTTTGCTCTTGAAGAAGGATATAAGAACAGAATGATGGTTTCCAAATACCCCGGATGCGTTCTGAATATTGAGATAGATTCCGAGTATGTGGATGTAAACTATCATCCGTCCAAGCTTCAGGTGAGATTTAAAGACGAATCAATTGTTTACAATGCTGTTTTGTTTGCTGTAAACAATTCGCTTATGCTTTACGACGCTCCGGCGGAAATAAAGTTTGAGGTAGTCAATGAGCCTGCTTTAACTGCAAGTGAAGTATACGCAAAGCCGGTTAAGAGCGAGTCTGTTCAGCAAATGTCCTTTGAAAGCATAGAAAATGAGCAGACGGAGCGCGAAGAGGAGCTTGAAAAGCCCGAAGCGTTAATTGAACAGTCAACGGTACCTAGTCCAGCACCTGAGGTGAATAAAAAGGTTAAGGCTGTTCTTTCTTATGACACAAACGATGACGATAATCACGCCCAAATGGATAAGTGGTCATTTTTGGCTAAGTCAGCGAAAAATACAAAAGCGTCCAAAAAGTCAGCGCAGGAACCGGCGAAAGCTTCGGAAGACAGCATGGGCGGATTTAAATATATAAACAGTAAATCGGTTATAAAAAAGGAAAAGACCAAGGATAGCAAGGCAAAAGAAAAGGATGGTTCCGGAATACCTGCAATAAACGTACTTGGCGAAGCGTTTAAGACATATATAATTGCTGAATGCAACGGAGATATAATTTTTATCGATAAGCACGCGGCTCACGAAAGATATATTTACGAGCAGATTAAAAGTCAGCAGGAAGATTTGGAAACGCAAATGCTGATTGAGCCCATCAACAGCAGAGTTTCCAGCGAAATATATGAGGCGGTGTCTGAAAATCTTGATATGTGCCGAAAACTCGGACTTGAGGTTAAGCCTCTGCCATGCTCGTTCCTGTCGATTTCGGGTCTTCCGGCAATAGCGGATAATATCGAGCCTATGGACATTGTTGAAAGAATAGGTATTGCGGTTTTAAATAAGAACGAAGAAACAAGCAGGTCAGTTTTTGACGATATATATCACACCATAGCCTGCAAAGCAGCTATCAAAGCCCAAAGTGACACCGATAAAATTGAACTGAAAAAGCTTTTAGATCTTGTTACAGAGGAAGACTTACGATACTGTCCGCACGGACGTCCTATACTCATAAAGCTCAGTAAAAAGGAAATCGAAAGAATGTTCAAAAGGATCACATGATGAAAAAGATTCCTTTGATAGTTGTGTGCGGACCGACAGCTTCCGGTAAAACATCGTTGGCTGTTGAGATTGCAAAGCTATATAACTGCGAGGTTGTTTCAGCAGATTCAATGCAGATATATAAGCATATGCAGATAGCAACGGCAAAGCCGACCACCGAAGAAATGCAGGGCATACCTCACCATCTTATAGACTTTATAGAGCCGGAAGAGCGTTTTTCTGTTGCAGATTACGTTAAGCTTGCCAAGGAGCGGATAGCTGATATATATTCCCGTGGAAAGCTTCCGCTTTTGTGCGGCGGAACAGGGCTTTATATATCATCACTGATAGATAACGTTGCTTTTGATGATACCTGTTCTTCGACCGAGCTGAGAAATGAGCTGTCATCAATCGCGCGCGAAAAGGGCGGGAAGTATCTTTTAGATATTCTTAAACAGTTCGATCCCGAATCCGCTCAAAGACTTCATCCGAACAATATTACCAGAATAATCCGCGCTATCGAGGTTTACAAAATATCCGGAATAACTATGACTCAGGCGATAAAAAACAGCCGCAGAGACAGTATATATGAGCTTTGCATGATAGGAATGAGCTATTCCGACAGGGACAAGCTTTATCAAAGAATAAACATGCGTGTTGATATGATGGTTAAGAACAGTCTTATCGACGAAGCACGTGAGGTTCTTCAAAACTCCGGCTTGGGAACCTCTTTTCAGGCAATAGGATATAAAGAGCTCAAGCCCTATTTCAATGGTGAAAAAACTGTGCAGGAATGCATAGAAAAGCTGAAGCTTGAAACAAGGCATTATGCAAAGCGCCAGCTTACATGGTTCAGGCGGGATGATAGAATCAACTGGATTTATCCCGATAAGCTCCCCAAAGGCAGCACGGTGCTGAGCGAGGCTGAAAAAATAATTGAAGCCTCCAACATTATAGACGCTCGGCACAGAGTTTGACAGTTTTTGCACCTATTCAGTATAATAATCATGTTATCTTAAAGAAAGGACTATATGCCATGAAGCTTAGAATGCTCAGGGATTGGCTGATTTACCTACTTATCTTCGCCTGCTTTATGGCGATAATAGTTTCACAGATATATCTGTCTATGTCTAAGGAAAGCACCACCGAGGACGCCGTTATGTTTACAACAAGGCACAGCCTGAATTTTACTGGCGTTATAGTCAGAAACGAAAAGCTTGTCCGCTCTCAGAATATGCAGGACGGCGTTCTGAATTACTGCGTTTCCGACGGTGCAAGGCTCTCAAAAAGATCTCAGATAGCAAGAATCTACACCTCCTACGACCAGATATATTATCGCTACCGCATAGAACGGCTCGACGATATGATTGAGGTGCTGGAAAAGGCACATGATAAGGGAACAACCGAATATGCACAGCCCGAATTTATATCCTCACAGATAACCGAGGAATACAAGGCAATACTTTCAGATGTTGCACAGGGAAGCCTTTCGCAGATGTATAATGACAAGCTGGACATGCTTAAGCTGATGTGCATATACAATGTTGCTTCAAACGCAGAAAGCGATTACAGCAGTAAAATAACAGCTCTTAAAGAGGAAAGAAGCAGATATGAGGATGGTCTTTCAAATCCTCTTTCAGTTGTGAGCGCGACTGAATCGGGGTATTTTACCTCTGTTGTAGACGGATATGAGTCCAAGCTTAGCATAGACAGCATCGGCGATATGACAGTCGATAGCATAAACGAAATACTTGCTTCTCCTAAAAGCATGGAATCAATCACTCCTGATGTGATAGGAAAGGTATTCAGCGACTATACGTGGAAGCTCGTTGGCGTTATCAACACGCCTGACAGATATTTTGTAAATCAGAGCTTTGACGTTATATTCTCGTCGATCAACAGGTCGTATGAATGCTATGTTGAAAGCATAACCCTTACAGGCAATGGCAACGAGGCAATCATAGTTTTAAGCTGCGACGAAATGGACGCTCAGATAGCAGCTTCCAGAGTGCTGGACGCTGAAATTTTATTCGGCGAACACACCGGCATAAAAACTCCAAGAAAAGCAATAAGGTTTAAAGACAATGAAAAGGGAGTTTATGTTCTCGAAGGCGAAAAGATGATATTCAAAAAGCTTGACGTTATATACGAAGGCGATGATTATGTCCTTTCAGGGTACTCAACCGATAAGGAATACTTAGAGCTTTACGACAGAGTTTTGCTTGATCCGGTGCCAACAGCCCTGCCCGAAGAGGAAAATGAAGACAAAAATCCGCCTGACGACGGTGAAAGCCCGCCTGAAGCGGCATAAAATACAAGTTTTAATCGAGTTTTTTTCCTCTACATCTTGACAACGACGGTGAAATATAAGATAATATAGTAGTATGGATATGCATTGAGTTAGAATCTAATTATATATTTTGTACGGAGGGTTAATTATGAGCTTTATTGATTCCATTAAGAACTTTTTAGTTTCTGAAGAAGAGGATGATAATTATCAGCCTTTGGTAGACGATCAGGTTGAAACCGTTGATGTTGCCGAAGAAAGAAGAAACCGCGAGGTTAAATTCAATACAACGGCAACCGTTCAGATCGTCCTTTCAAGACCTACCGATTTTTCTGAGGTAAAGGCAATAGGCGACGATCTTAATCATCAGAAAACCGTTCTTTTAAATCTCGAGCTTGTCAAGGCTGAGGACGCTAAGAGAATCATGGACTTCCTTTCAGGCGTTGCGTATGCAAATGGTGCGGCTATTAAAATGACTGCGCAGAAGACATTTGTTATCATGCCTAAAAACGTTGGTTTCAGCGGCGTTGACCTTATGAGCGAGCTTGAAGCCGGTGGCTATAGCTTTTGATGAATAGTGCAAAAATTCTCTCTTCGATCACCGACGAGGAGAGAGTTTTAACACGCCACTTAGTTGATTTGGCTAAACAAGCCGAGACTTCGGGGCGTGCAAGGTTTTCCTGTTTTTTGGATGAGCGTCAGCAGATTCTGTGCGGTGCTCAGCTTTCAAAAGAAGGCTATGAGAATTATGATTTCGTCGGCGGATACGAAGGCGCTGTCCGCAGAGCGGCTGT
>USEH01000104.1 GCA_900553675.1 uncultured Ruminococcus sp.
TTTGATTTTAAGGTTATATAAAATATCGCAAACGGCGGTGGGATAAACGTCCTGCCGCTGGTTTTTTGTATTATTTCCACTATGTTCTAATATTATTTAACATAAGTCGGAATTTTTATCTCATAAAAAAATCTTTCAAAAAATATTCATAAAAATTTCGACAAAAGTACCCACAAAACCGAAAAAGTGTGCTATAATGTTATGTTGAAGAAACGGCTGCCTTGATAACGCCGTTTCATCGCAAGAATACTTTTGGGAGTCTACATAGTATGAACGTATACCGCGCAGGAATAGACATCGGAAGCACAACGATAAAGCTTGTTGTGCTTGACGATAACAACAATATCATATTCGGAAAATACCGCCGCCACTGTGCCCAGATCCAGCCCGCAATGCAGGAGCTTTTGGCTGAGGCAAAGGCAGAGCTTGGCGATTTTCGGCTTCGGCTAAAAATCACCGGCTCAGGCTCGATAAATCTGGGCAAGGCACTTAATATTGCGTTTGTTCAGGAGGTCGCGGCAGTTGCATCCGCTTTGGAATATTTAGCCCCTCAGACCGACGTTGCCATTGAGCTTGGCGGAGAGGACGCAAAAATTATATACTTCACCGGCGGTCTTGAAGAAAGAATGAACGGCGTATGCGCCGGCGGTACAGGCTCGTTTATCGACCAGATGGCTGCGCTTTTGCAGACCGACGCTGCCGGCTTAAACGAGGAAGCCCGCAACTACAAGCGAATCTACCCCATCGCCGCGCGCTGCGGAGTTTTCGCGAAGACTGACATCCAGCCGCTTATAAACGAGGGCGCGGCAAAATCCGACCTTGCGGCTTCGATTTTCCAAGCTGTAGTCAACCAGACCATTTCGGGACTTGCCTGCGGAAAGCCAATCCGCGGGTGCGTGGCGTTTCTGGGAGGACCTCTGCACTTCCTGCCGGAGCTGAAAAAGGCGTTTATCCGCACCCTTTCGCTCACGCCGGACAAGGTTGTCGATCCTGAAAACTCACACCTTTTCGCCGCAATGGGCGCTGCTTTAGAAGCCGGCGACGCCGACGATATCTCGCCGGACGAGCTTATCGAGCGTTTGCGCTCCGGAATAAGCATGGAATTTGAGCTTAAACGCCTTGAACCGTTGTTTGCCGACGAAGCCGAATATAACGAATTTTTGGAGAGACACTCCAAGGCAGTCGTCAAAAAGGGCGAGCTTGAAAGCTACTGCGGAAACTGCTTTTTGGGAATAGACGCGGGCTCGACAACAACAAAGCTCGCGCTGATTGGCGATGGCGGCGAGCTGCTGTTCTCGTATTATGCTTCAAACCTCGGCTCACCTGTTCAGACAGCTATAAAGGCGATGGAGGAGCTTGGAAAGCGTCTGCCCTGCACCGCTAAAATCGCACGCTCCTGCTCCACCGGCTACGGCGAGGCTCTATTAAAGTCGGCGTTTTCTTTAGACTGCGGTGAGGTTGAAACCATTGCCCACTGCACCGCCGCTTCATTCTTCGACCCCAAGGTCGACTGCGTTATGGATATCGGCGGACAGGACATGAAGTGCATAAAGCTTAAAAATTCCTCAGTAGATACAATAATGCTCAATGAAGCCTGCTCCTCGGGCTGCGGGTCGTTTATCGAGAATTTTGCGCAGTCTCTGGGCTACACTGCCGAGGAATTTGCCGAAAAAGCTTTGTTTGCGGCTCATCCCATAGATCTGGGAACGCGCTGCACAGTGTTTATGAACTCAAACGTAAAGCAGGCGCAGAAAGAGGGCGCTACCGTTGAGGATATCTCTGCGGGACTTGCCTACTCGGTCATCAAAAACGCACTGTTTAAGGTTATAAAGCTTTCAAGCGCAGCCGAGCTCGGCTCTAATATCGTGGTTCAAGGCGGAACCTTCTTTAACAAGGCGGTATTGCGGGCGTTTGAAAAGATTTCCGGCGCGCAGGTTGTCTGTCCGGACATTTCCGGAATAATGGGCGCGTTCGGTGCGGCACTTATTGCCAAAGACAGCTACACCGGTCAGCCGTCGACTATGCTTTCAATCCCTGAAATACTCAAGCTTACATACACCACCTCGACCACCCACTGCAACGGCTGCTCAAATCACTGCATGCTTACCATAAACACATTCTCGGGCGGCAGACGGCACATCACCGGCAACCGCTGCGAAAAGGGTCTGGGCGCGGCATCGTCAAGCGAAAAGGGACCGAACGTTTACGCCTACAAGCTTGAAAGAATCTTCGGCTACGAGCCGCTTGAAAATCCCAAGCGCGGCGAGATAGGCATACCCAGAGTTCTTAATATGTACGAGAATTTCCCGTTCTGGGCGACCTTCTTTAAGGAGCTTGGATTTAAGGTGATTCTCTCGCCCAAATCCAGCCACAAGATTTACGAGCTGGGTATGGAAA
Organism: uncultured Ruminococcus sp.; assembly: GCA_900553675.1. GTDB lineage: Bacteria > Bacillota > Clostridia > Oscillospirales > Ruminococcaceae > Faeciplasma. The sequence continues at coordinate 2,398 of USEH01000104.1, forward strand.
GCATACCCTCCGAATCGGAGTGCTATCCTGCCAAACTTTCCCACGGGCACGTTCAGTGGCTGATAAACGGCGGCGTTAAAACCATATTCCACCCCTGCGTTTTCTATGAGCATCAGGAAAACAAAGGCGCGCAGAATCACTTTAACTGCCCGATTGTAATATCCTACCCCGAAAATCTCAAAAACAACGTCGAAGGCATTATCAACGGCGACGTAAGATACATCCGCCCGTTTATCGCGTTCACCTCCGAAAAGACAGCTGCGAACAGACTTGTTGAGGTCTGCGCAAAGGAATGGGGCATACCGGCGGAGGAGGTTATAAACGCCGTCCACTCGGCATGGGCTGAGCAGCACAAGTGCAAGCAGGACATACGCGCAAAGGGTGCCGAAGCTCTTAACTGGATGGCTAAAAACAACCGCCCCGGAATAGTGCTTGCAGGAAGACCTTATCACGTCGACCCCGAAATCAACCACGGTATTCCGGAGATGATATGCTCCTACAACATGGCTGTTTTAAGCGAGGACAGCCTGCCCATCAGCTTTGAGCAGGATAAGCCGCTTAGGGTCAACGACCAGTGGGTATATCATTCAAGACTGTATGCCGCCGCCGAGTTTGTAAGGAACAGAAACGACCTTGAGCTTATCCAGCTGAACTCCTTCGGCTGCGGACTGGATGCCGTTACCACCGATCAGGTGTCCGAAATTTTAGAGCGTTCCAACAAACTTTACACCGTGCTTAAGATAGACGAGGTATCCAATCTGGGCGCGGCAAGAATCAGAATCCGCAGTCTTATTTCCGCGATGAACCAGCGTGCAAAGCGCGGCATAACCGCCAAGCCCAGAACTGCTGCCTACAATAGAGCGGTGTTCACAAAAAAAATGCGGAAAGATGGCTACACCATCCTCTGCCCGCAGATGAGTCCTATTCACTTCGACCTTTTAGAGCCGGTATTCAAAAAGCACGGCTACAACATAGTAGTCATGGACAACGACAACCGCTCGGCTATAGATATGGGATTAAAATACGTCAATAACGACGCTTGCTTTCCCTCCATAACCGTTGTCGGGCAGATTATGGACGCTGTGCTTTCCGGAAAATACGACACCGACCGTCTTGCAATCATAATGACCCAGACCGGCGGCTGCTGCAGGGCAAGCAACTATGTCGGATTTATCCGCCGCGCGCTTGAAAAGGCGGGGCTGGGACACATTCCGGTAATATCCCTCAACGCCAACGGCATGGAGAAAAACGAGGGCTTTGTTATAACCCCCTCCCTGCTGTTTACATCCTTAAAAGCGGTTGTCATCGGCGACCTTTTGATGAGATGTCTTTACAGGGTCCGCCCCTACGAGGCTGTCAGGGGCAACGCCAACGCCCTGCACAAAAAGTGGAAAAAGATTGCCGCTGATAAATCCAAAATCCAAGTGGAAATACAAGTCGGTCTGCCGCGGAATCGTCAACGATTTTGACAGGATGAAGCTTGCTAAGGGGCTTGTAAAGCCAAGAGTAGGCATAGTCGGCGAGATACTGGTTAAGTATATGCCGCTTGCCAACAATCACCTTGTTGACCTTCTTGAAAGGGAGGGTGCGGAGGCAGTCGTCCCCGACCTTATGGACTTTTTAAACTACTGCGCCTACAACTCGGTTTACAAGCACAGATTTTTGGGAACAAGCAAAATATCCTCAAATCTGGCAGAAACGGTTGTCAAGGCGATAAGGCTTCTCAGAAAGCCCGCCATAGACGCGCTTAAAGCAAGCCGACGGTTTGAGCCGCCGATGAAAATCGAGGATATAGCAAGTCTTGCAAAGCCGATAATCTCGCTCGGAAACCAATACGGCGAGGGCTGGCTTTTAACCGGCGAGATGGCTGAGCTGATACGTTCGGGAGTGCCGAACATAGTATGCATACAGCCGTTTGCCTGCCTCCCGAACCACGTTGTGGGCAAGGGCGCAATCAAGGCTTTGAAGAAGGAGTATCCTCAGGCAAACATCGTTGCTGTGGACTACGACCCCGGAGCTTCTGAGGTAAACCAGTTCAACCGCATAAAGCTTATGCTTTCAACCGCTCAGAAAACGCTTGAAAAGGAAAAAGCGGCGGAAGCTCCAAACTTGAAGGAGCCTGAGATTGCGGAAAAAGCAACGGTTACGGAGAGCTGATTATGGGTGCAAAAAACGACAAAACCAACGTCATGCGGCTTTTGGACAAAGCCGGAATCGAATACAAGGTTCACAATTTCAACAGCGAGGATATCCCCAGCGGCTCGCAGGCGGCGGACATTTTGAGGATAGAGCACGGGCGGATGTTCAAAACTCTTGTCACCGTTGCAAAGTCCGGCGCGCACTATGTTTACATGATTCCAGTGGACTGCGAGCTTGATTTGAAAAAGGCGGCAGTCTGCGCTCATGAAAAGTCGGTCGAGATGCTCAAATCAAAGGATCTTCTGCCGCTTACGGGATACATCCACGGCGGCTGCTCCCCCATCGGCATGAAAAAGCCGTTCCCGACATTTTTACACAAAACCGCTCAGAATTACGATACCATAGTTTTCAGCGGCGGCAGAGTAGGGCATATGGTGGAGGTTTCGCCGGAGGGACTTCTGAAGATAGTTAAGTATACAGTCGCCGATATCACGGTATAATAGCTAAGATACTATCCCATAAAAAACCGTCATCACGCAAAAAAGTGTGATGACGGTTCTTTTTTATGTCAGCTTATTATCTCGGAAATAAGTATTCCCACAGCCGCGATTACCGCTCCGACCCCCATACCTATAAGCACGGCAACCAGCCTTTGATACGGTCTTTTGCCGATTTCCCGCTGAGTTGTTATTTCGTCCAGAGTTTTGCCCTCGGAAAACGCTACTATTTCCTTGTAGGTGGAAATATTGTTGTCCTTTTTGATTTTTTCGACCTTGAAGGCATACACCATTGTCACCGCCCAGAGTGCCACTGCTATAATTATCCCTGGGATTTTCAACAGCACTATCAGCGGTACCGTTAGCAAAATCGTGAGAATAAGCAGTATTGAAAATATGCCGCTGTACTTGTTGAAGCGTTTGATTTCGTTTTGATTGATTTCCGATTTCATCTGTGAAATATCCTCCTTTAATAAAGCATCTACGGTCGTGCCGAATACCTGACTTAACAGCAGCACGCTGTGAATATCGGGATAGCTTTTTTCGGTTTCCCAGTTTGAAACGGTCTGCCGGGTGACATATACCTTCTCGGCAAGCTCCTCCTGCGACAAATTCATCTGCGCGCGGCGTTTTTTGATTTCATTTCCTATGTTCATGTCTGCCTCCGATTTAGTTTGTAGCTTTATTATAAGGAAATTTTACGGATATGTCTATCAAAAGTCTTTTGAATCGGCTTATTTTGGGGCTGCAAAACTACTTTTGCAAAGAAAACCCGCGCCAAAACTGACGCGGGTTTTATCTACGTTATACGATTGTTCCCGATTCAGGAAATCAAGCGAACATCTTAAGAATGTCGTCGTAAGAGGTGGTCATGCCGGGAACGGTGGTTATGCATATGCAGAGCATGTAGTTATCAATCTTTCTCAAAAGATACTTCTGCTCGATGGTAACGCCATCAGATGCAGATGTGCCGGTGAAAACAACGTATTTGTTGCTGCCGATGGTTACTTCGCCAAGATTCTTAGCGTCGCTGGTGATGCCCTGAGATACAAGACCGGTAGACAAAGCCTCTGCATAAGCAGCCTCGTCGTAAGAGGTTCCGCCGATGGTTAAAGCAAGGTTTTCATACATGATGATAACGTTTGCGCCGTCCTCAGCTGCTACCATTGCATCGTAAACGGTCTTAAGATTGCCGAGCTCGAGGTTCTTCTTTTCCTCTTCTGTCATATCAGCAGCAGAAAGGTCCATCATGGCAAGAATTTCATCGTCAGAAGCAAAAGTCCAGGTAGACGGAGGGGTAAATGTGAAATCGCCAAATTCGCTGGTGAATACGCCATTTTCAACGGCTCCTCTTACAAGCTCCTTATCCTCTTCGGTGATCTGTCCGCAGGCTGTGCAACAAAGCATAGCAACTACCATGATAATAGCTAAAATCTTTTTCATTTTTTCGTAATCCTTTCAAAAATTAATTTATAGCATAAACTACACCAGTTATAATATCACTTTACTCATAAAAATGAAAGGGGGAAATTCGCCGAAGAATGTACTTTTTATAATAATCCCGCATATTGTACAAACTTTTTCTCTGTTCATATTAATTTAGTCGATAAATTCACAATATTTCTTCTCATTTTTTAACAAAACTTAATCTTTTAAAGCCTTTACTATTCTGCTTTAAAGGTATATAATATAAAGGAAGACGCTTTATTCTGCCTGAAGCCCACCTGCGCTTACAGGCAATATATAAATATATCATCCAGGAGGAAAGTAATGAAAAAAATACTTGTTATAGATGACGACGTTCACATTTCAGACATGATCGAAGAGGCTCTTACCAAGGAGGGCTACAGCATATTAAAGGCATATTCCGGCACCGAAGCCATGTATGTTCTTTCAAAGACAAGCCCCGACCTTATTCTTTTGGATTTAATGCTTCCCGGACTTTCCGGCGAGGAGCTTTTGCCTAAAATCAAGGACATTCCCGTTATAGTTATCAGCGCGAAGCTTGACGTTGACAACAAGGTCCGGCTTTTGCTCGACGGCGCGGCGGACTACATAACCAAGCCGTTCGACCTTTCCGAGCTTAAGGCGCGGATAATCGTTGCGCTGCGCTCCAGCCGCGGCAAGGCTGGGGTTATGGAATTCGGGGATATCTCCTTAGACACCTCAGCCCACAGCGTTAGCGTTTCCGGCGAGCCTGTCAGGCTGACAAGAACGGAATACGCCATACTAAAGCTTTTGATATCCAACCCCGAGCAGGTTATAACCAAATCAAACCTGCTTGACAAAATCGCCATGGACACCCCCGACTGCACCGAGACATCTCTAAAAATGCACGTAAGCAATCTCAGACGGAAGCTGCGGGATATTTCCGGAAAGGACTACATCGAATCTGTCTGGGGCATAGGGTTCAAGCTGCGCTTGGAATAATCTTTACTAAAGCTTTACCTTCATCTTTACCGCTTTCTTTACCTATCGGCGTTAAAATGTCCGTATAATAAATTTGAAAGGAACGAAAAACCATGAAATACGTTCTTGAAGCAAACGGAATTTATAAGAATTACGGACATTTCCGCGCATTAGACGGTCTTACCATGCATGTGCCGGAGGGAGCTATTTACGGCTTTG
>USEH01000105.1 GCA_900553675.1 uncultured Ruminococcus sp.
ACCAGTTACCGCCCTCAAGAACTTCTCCTGTCTGAATATCGGTCCACTTGCCGCGAGGCAGATAGAACTGAGCAGTACCCTCCTCGTTGAATACGGGAGCGATAAGCAGGTTATCACCGAACATATACTGTCTGTCAAGAGGTAAGCAGGCAGGATCGTCGCTGTATTCCATAACCATAGCTCTCATCATAGGAACGCCCTTTTCGTGAGCCTTTACTGCGTTAGCGAACAGATACGGCATCAGGCGACCCTTGAGCTTTGTGAAGTGACGCAGAACGTCGCACGCTTCTTCGTCAAAGTTCCACGGTACTCTGTATGAGCTGTTGCCGTGAAGTCTTGAGTGTGAAGACATAAGGCCGAATGCAGACCATCTCTTGTATAAGTCGGGTGAGCCTGTAGCCTCAAAGCCCGAAATATCGTGGCTGAAGTAGCCAAAGCCTGATAAGCAGAGTGAAAGTCCTCCACGGAGCGTTTCAGCCATTGATTCGTACTGGCTGAAGCAGTCGCCGCCCCAGTGTACAGGGAACTGCTGACCGCCGGCGGTTGCGCTTCTGGCAAACAGGCAAGCCTTGTTTTCTCCGTAGTAGTCCTTTAAGACCTCAAAGACCGTCTTGTTGTAAAGATATGTGTAGTAGTTGTGCATTTTAATCGGGTCTGCGCCGTTGTAGTATACAACATCTGTCGGGATTCTCTCGCCGAAGTCGGTTTTAAAGCAGTCAACGCCCATTTCACACAAAGCGCGAAGCTTTTGCTGATACCACTCGCAGGCTTCGGGATTGGTGAAGTCGACAATAGCCATTCCCGGCTGCCACATATCGCACTGGAACACAGAGCCGTCTTTATTGAGAATAAAGTAGTCGTTTGCAACGCCCTCGTCGAACAGCTTTGAGCGCTGACCGATATAGGGGTTTATCCAGACGCAGGTTTTAAGACCCTTGTTTTCGTGCAAGCGCTTAAGCATTGCAGGCGGGTCGGGGAACTGGCGGGTGTCCCACTCAAAGTTGCACCACTCAAATTCCTTCATCCAAAAGCAGTCGAAGTGGAATACCGAAAGGGGAATGTCGCGCTCTGCCATGCCGTCTATAAACGAATTGATGGTTTCCTCGTCGTACTTGGTGGTAAACGACGTCGTCAGCCAGAGTCCGAAGGTGTAAGCAGGGGGAAGAGCGGGCTTGCCGGTGAGGGTGGTGTAGTTAGAGATTACCTCTTCAAGATTTTCTCCGCCGATAACAAAGTACTCAATGCTTTCGCCGGGGACGGTTATTGATACCTTTGAAACGGTGTCGGAAGCGACTTCAAAGGAAACGTTGTCCGGGCTGTTAACAAATACGCCGTAGCCGTTTGAGGAGGCATAGAAGGGTATCGACTTGTAGGACTGATCGCAGCAGGTTCCGCCGTCGGCATTCCATGTCTGCACCGTCTGACCGTTTTTGACAAACGGGGTAAACTTTTCGCCGAAGCCGTAGATATACTCGCCGACTCCCAAGGTAAGCTGCTCGCGCATGTAAGAGGTATGCGGGTCGGCGGGGTACGCCCAGAAGGTGTCGTCGATATGGGTGTCAATCCGCCTTTTAGCGCGGCTGTTAAGCTCCTCGATGTAGGAAAGCGCTCTGTAGCTTCCGCCGGTAAGGTGACGGTCGCCGTAATAATACTCAATTCCCCAGTTCTCCTTGGAGATAACCACCTTGGTTTTGCCGCTCAAAAGCTCGATAGCCTTGTCGGTCTCGGTGATAGTGGGCTTGTAGCCGCAGTTTTCGTTGAGAACAAATTCGGGACCGCAGTTAAGAGTTCCCTTGTAGTGAACCACGCTTACCTTTATGACGTTTTCCTGCGTTGAGGAAATAGTCATTTCAAGGTTGGGTCCGCCAAGGGTCTGCCCTCTGTTCCAGATGTGGGTGGGTGTTACTAAGATTTTCACCGAGGTCTCGGTGATTTCCGTTTCATACGCCTGCGAAGCGTAGTTTACGGTGTAGCCCTTTTGATTGAGCCAGTAGCCGTCAGAAAATTTCATGTTGACCATCCTTTCGATTTATATTATTCTATTGCAAGATACTCTTCGGGAATATATGAAAGCACCTTTTCAATATTTTTCATCGACATCTCGTCGCAGCCATGAGCTTTTACAAGCTCCTCGGTGTAGGTGCAGTAAGGCTCGATGTGAATGTTGGAGTAGTTGGCAGTGTACTGGGTTATTATCGGAATCGCCTTGGGATTTTCAATGGTAACCTCGCCGGTTTCCATGTTCTTGACGATATCCAGATCGCCGATTATTCCCACAAGCTGTTTATACCGCGACTGCGCCGAAACAAAGTTTCCAAGGCAGTAATAAACAAATCCCTTGCTTCCGTCCGGCTTATCGTGATATTCGCACTTTTGCGCGGTGTGGGGCTGAGTGCCTATTATAAGGTCGGCGCCCCATTCAAAAAGCTTTTCGGTGACGTTCAGCTGGCTTTCGGTCTGCTCGTTTATAGTCTCCTTGCCGTAGTGAGGGGAGATTATAACAACGTCTGCAATCTCGTCGGCAAGCCGCACCTGACGCTCGATCTCTTCAAGCTCGGAAAGATAGACAAGCCTGCACTTTGAATCCTCCGGCAGGGAAAGACCGTTGGTATGCTCCATATATCCCAAAAATGCAAGAGTGATGCCGTTTACCTCCATGGTGCGGATATTGTCCATATCCTCCTGATCCCTGTAAGCACCGTATCTTATGATGTTTTCGTGCGAATCCCAGTAGTCAAGGGTAGCCAGAAGTCCGGCTTCGCCCTTGTCAAGAACGTGGTTGTTCGACAGCGAGAAGACGTTAAAGCCCAGGGATATCATATGCTCGCCCAGATCGGTAGGAGAGCAGAAGAGGGGGTAGTCGCTCGGCTCAAATTCGTCGGTGACAACCGTTTCCTGATTTAAAATTGCAACGTCCGCGCCGGCGATATATTTTTCCACCTTTTCATAGACGTATGAAAAATCGTAGCCCTCCAAGCCGTTTTTCTTTGCCCGCCTTGCCGCCTGATTGTATATCGAGCGGTGGATAAGATTGTCCCCCGCGCAGACAAGATGGATTCTGCGGATGTCAGGCTCCTTGGGCTCGGGTGGCAGGGTTTCCTCTTCCGTGGGCTGAGAGGGCTCCGTAACATCCCCGACAACATTGTCCGGCTTGTTTACGGGTTTTGGGGTATTCTCCGACTGGGTAGTTGATTCCGTCGCCGGAGACGGCGGGGCGATGTAAGTATCTTCAACCTTTGAGCAGCCGCTGAGTATTACAACGGCAGACAACAAAACAGATATGATTTTTTTCGGCATATTTTCACTTCCAAGTAAATCTGTCAACATAGTTTTATTCGTTTGATTAAATACAGTATATCAAAATTGCAGATGTATTTCAATAGAAAAATTCTTATTAATATATTAATTTTTGAAATGCAAACAGAAAACGCCGGTATCAAAAAACGATACCGGCGTCAAAACTGTTTTTAATCCAGATATTCCTTCAAGGTCGCCCTTACAGCACCCTTGCCGGATATCTCCTTTACGAAGATTTCCTCAATCAGCTTATCCATGCCAAGCACGCAAAGGTTGCTTCCGAAGATAGTCTCGTTGGAAAGGATATCCTTCAGCTGACCCGTGTAGCTTTCGGGCTTGCCAAGCTCGATTCCCGCAAGCTTGGAGCAAAGCTCGTCCTTAAGCGGGTCGGCGGATATCTCAATCGGCTCGCCGTTGTCGTCCACTCCCAATAGGTAGCGAAGCCAGCCTGCTATTGCAAGGGGGATAGCCTTAAGCTCGTTTGTCTTGCCGAGAGCGGCATAGCTCTTGATGGTCTCGCCAAAGCGTATGCCAACCTTTTGGCTGGTGTCGGTGGCGATTCTCTGCGGAGCGTCCGGCATGAAAGGATTGGGCAGACGCTTTTTAACAACCTCGTCGATAAATTCCTTTGGCGAGATGATTCCGGGGTCGGTGACAACCGGCAGACCCTCAACATAGCCCAAGCGGTTTACAAGCTTGGTAAGCTCGGCATCCTTCATTTCCTCGCATATAAGGGTGTAGCCAAGCATACAGCCGTATACTGCCAAAGCGGTGTGCAGAGGATTCAGGCAGGTGGTTACCTTCATGCGCTCGGTTTTGTTTACGGTGTCGCGGTCGGTGAGGTATACTCCCGCCTTTTCAAGTGCAGGTCTGCCGTTGGGGAAGCTGTCCTCAATGACAAGATACTGCGGCTGTTCGGCGTTTACAAACGGAGCGATAAATGTTTTCTTGGATGTGATAATCGGAGCGATATCCTCCATGCCCATGTCTTCAAGCATCTTCTGAACCTTTTCGGAGGGGCGGGGAGTGATCTTGTCAATCATGCTCCACGGGAAGGCTACAACGCTTTCATCGCTGATGTAGTCGATGAAGCCGGTGTCAACATGACCCGCTTCAAGCCAGCCGTTTGCAATAGTCATGACCGACGATCTGAGCTTTTCGCCGTTGTGCGAGCAGTTGTCCATGCTTACAAGTGCAACGGGAAGTCTGCCTGCCTTGTATCTCTCATAAAGCAGACCTGCAACAAAGCTCATGGCGTGTTTAGATTTTCCGGGACCGTTTGCAATGTCCTCCTTGACTACCGGCATAAGCTCGCCTTGGGTGTTCTTAACGGCGTAGCCCTTTTCGGTGATGGTAAAGCTTATCATCTGAAGACTGGGCTCGGTGGCTATCTGACGGAAGCGTTCCATGTAGTTTTTATCGGACGAATCTGCTTTCAAAGCCTCGCATACGGATGCCAGAACCTCGGATTTAACCGAGCCGTCAGCCATCAGGGAGACGTTCAGGGTGAGATTGTCATGCTCGGTGAATATTCTGTCGATGATTTCAAAGTCGAAGGTGTCGGCGGCGATGATACCGGTGCTTTCGATTCCGGCGTTCAGCAATGAATCCTGCAGGCTTGAAATAAAGCCGCGGAAGATGTTTCCGGCACCGAAGTGGAGCCATGTCGGATTGACGCGCGTGTTCTCGCGAATCGCGCCGATATTGTATTTAGGAAGGGTGATTTCGCCCCAGCCGTTATTATTTAAATCGGATAAATTAAGCTTCATGATACTGTCCTTTCACATCTTATGAGCGGTGAGCCTTGTCGATAGCTTCCCAGAGACCGTTTAAGTAGCAAACTCCCAAAGCTCTGTCATAAAGACCGTAGCCGGGGCGTCCGACCTCACCCCAGATCATTCTGCCGTGGTCGGGGCGGATATAGGTGTCGGGGCAGGTCTCATAAATTGCCTTCATTATTTCGTACATATCAAGGTCGCCGTCGCTTGAAAGGTGGCTGGATTCGCAGAATACCCTGTCCGAGCCCAAGTGCTTAAGGTTTCTAACGTGCAGACAGCCGATTCTTCCCATCTTGCCAAAGTGGCGGATAATAGACGGAACGTCGTTAGCAACGTTCGAGCCGAGCGAGCCGGGGCACAGGCAGAGAGTGGTGCAGGGGCTGTCAACAAGTCTGACAATCTTGTCGTAGCCCTCCTGAGAGTGGGCAACTCTGGGCAGACCGAATATTGGCCATCCCGGATCGTCGGGGTGGCACGCCATAACTACTCCGCATTCTTCACAGGTGGGGATAATGCCCTCTAAGAAGTACTTGTAGTTCTCCAAAAGCTTTTCTTCGTCGATGTCCTTGTAGAGGTCTAAAACCTTTTGCAGGTCGGCAAGCCTTTCGGGCTCCCATCCGGGAAGTGAGAAGCCGTTGCAGTTTTCGGCAGTGCGCTTTACGATGTCAACAGGGGAGAGGCTTCCAAGCTCCTCTTCGCTGAAATACATACTCGTCGAGCCGTCGGGATTCGGGCGGGCAAGGTCGGTTCTGAGCCAGTCTAAAACAGGCATAAAGTTGTAAACTATGCACTTAACGCCATACTTCGCAAGATTTCTTATTGTAATGCAGTAGTTTTCTATGTATTTGTCCCTCGTCGGAAGACCAAGCTTGATATCCTCGTGGACGTTTACGCTCTCGATAACCTCGCATTCAAGACCTGCTGCGTGAACCTCGTCGATGTAGGACTTGATTTCCTCCTCCGTCCACACCTCGCCGGCTGCCTTATAGTCTAAAAATCCCATAAGACCGGTCATGCCCGGGATCTGGCGGATCTGCGATAGAGTTACGCTGTCGCTTTTAGAGCCGAACCAGCGGAATGTCATTTTCATATAAAAACTTCCTTTCATTAATAATATACAAATAAAGCTATCATAAATATAGCACGATACATCAATTATTTCAAGACATTTTTTCAATTTTAATGGCAAATCATTGACAAAGCTATTTTTTGAAGTATAATTAATTTGTAAAAATATTTTTCCTAACTGATAAGGAGAGTTGATATGTCATATTCAGAAGTAGTAAAACGTATTCACGATTTGGGCATACTGCCGGTTATCGCGATTGAGGACGCCGACAAGGCAGTTCCGCTTGCAAAGGCTCTTTGCGAGGGCGGACTTCCCGCTGCGGAGATAACCTTCAGAACAGCCTGTGCCAAGGAAGCTATCATGCGTATAAGAAAGGAGCTTCCCGATATGCTGGTGGGAGCGGGAACCGTTCTTACCAAGGAGCAGGTCGACGACGCACTCGAAGCCGGAGTTGAGTTCATTGTTACCCCCGGATTCAATCCCGAAATAGTAAAGTATGCTATTTCCAAGGGCGCAATCATCATGCCCGGCACAGCCACCCCCGGCGAGATGGAGCAGGCTATGAGCTTAGGTCTTGAAATAGTAAAGTTCTTCCCCGCTGAGCAGAACGGCGGCGTTGCAAAGCTTAAGGCTGTTGCGGCTCCTTATTCAAAGCTTAAATTCATCCCGACAGGCGGAGTAAACGCAAATAATCTTGTTGACTACATAAAGTTCCCCAAGATAGTTGCCTGCGGCGGAACATGGATGGTTAAAAAGGATTTAATCGAGGCTGAAAACTGGGCTGAGATAAAAAGGCTCACCGAGGAAGCTGTAAGAAGCATGCTTGGTCTTGAATTTGTCCACATGGGAATCAACTGCCAGAACGAGGACGAAGCTTTAAAGGCGGCTGAGCTTATCAAGGCTATGTTCGGCTTCGACTATGCAAACGGCAATTCCTCCATATTCACAATGGGCAAATCGGTTGAGCTCTGCAAAACTCCCAAGCCAGGAAAGTTCGGTCATATAGCCATCGCTACAAACAGCATCGAGCGCGCGGCGGCATACTTCAAGGCAAAGGGCTTTGAGCTGCTGGATGAGTCCACCATCTCCAAGGGAATGGTTTACTTCAAGGATGAATTTATGGGCTTCGGCGTTCATCTTGTTCAGAAAAAGTAATTTATACGTGTAGACAAGTTAAAAAAGGAGTAATAATATGTCAAAAGTAATAACATTCGGTGAAATTATGTTGAGACTCAACCCCGAAGGATATCTTCGCTTTGTTCAGGCGGACAAGTATGAAGCAACCTTCGGCGGCGGTGAAGCAAATGTAGCCGTCAGCCTTGCCAACTACGGCATGGATGCTGCTTTCGTTACCGCTCTGCCGAACAACGCGATCGGCGAGGCTTGCCTGCGCGACGTCCGC
>USEH01000106.1 GCA_900553675.1 uncultured Ruminococcus sp.
CTTACGGCATGGCGGCATGAAATTATGGAGCTTATGGGTGGAATGGGCATAAACTCAATAGAGGCGCTTCGCGGAAACCGACTTATGCTGCGCGGCGTTGATCTTACGGAAAAGGAGCTTGAGATTCTCGGTATCTCACACGCGGGAGAATGAAAAGAGTATATGTAAATGAAAAGCGGTGCTTGGGCTGCCGCTTGTGCGAATACAACTGTGCCTTTGCCAACTCCGGACTTTCTGATATGTACAAGCTAAAAGGCAGGAAAATAGCCCCCAGAATAAGGGTGGAGGGTGACGAAAAAATCAACTTTGCTGTCTCCTGCCGCCACTGCACAGACCCCATCTGCGTTAAAAGCTGCATAGCTGGGGCACTCTCGAAAGACTCTGACGGCATGGTTTCGATTGACCATGAAAAATGCGTTGGATGCAGAACATGCGTGCTTGTCTGCCCTTATGGAGCGGTTGCGCCCGACGATGAGGGAGTTATCACCAAGTGCGAGCTTTGCTTAAAGAACTCCTGCGGAGAACCCGCGTGCGTTAAGGGCTGCCCTAATCGGGCGATTGTTTTTGAAGAAAGATGAGCGAAAAGTGATGTCGCTCGCTTTGCTCGCTGTGATTCGCTTCGCTGGTGATGCCAGCGTTTCACCTTACGGTGAAACGCCTGTGATGCGCACCTGACGGTGCGATAAGGTATCGCCTTACGGCGATGGATTTTTAGATTTTGCGGCTTCGCCGCTTTGGTTTTGCTTTTTGAGGTTGGTTTGGGTATTATCAATCGCGGTTTTTGACCGGCGCGCCTCCAAAGCCAATCACTCTCCACAGCCGACAGATAAACTCGCTGCCACAGCAGACCCATTAACATACACACCTGAAACTCCTGATTGAAAGGACTGACATACATATGCAAAAATACCTTATAATCGGCAACGGCACTGCCGCCGTAAGCGCGGTTGAGGGGATAAGAAGCCTTGACCGAACCGGCAGCATAACCATAATCTCCCGCGAGGAGCACCCCGCATACTGCCGCCCGCTTATTTCCTACTATTTAGAGGGAAAAGCCAGCCCTCAGCGGATGTTATGCCGCTCCGAGAGCTTTTATAAGGACAATTCAGCCGAGGTCGTCTACTCCTCCGCCGCAAGTCTTGACCCCAAAGCTAAAACGGTGAAGCTTGAAAACGGCGCGGAGCTTGAATATACCAAGCTTTTGATAGCCTCCGGCTCGTCGCCGTTCGTTCCGCCGATGGAGGGGCTGGAAACCGTCCCTAACAAGGGCTTTTTTATGACTTTGGACGACGCCTACGCTCTTGAACGCATGACCGACGAAAACAGCTGTGTGCTGATAGTCGGAGCGGGACTTATCGGGCTTAAGTGCGCCGAAGGGCTGGCGGAAAGAGTCAAAAAAATAACCGTCTGCGATCTTGCACAAAAGGTTATGCCAAGTATTCTGGACGACGAAGCCGCCGACATGGTGAAATCTCGCCTTGAGGCGGCGGGAATCGAACTTTTGCTCGGTGACACTGCCGCAAAGTTCGACGGCTCAAAAGCAGTAATGCGGAGCGGCGTTCAGGTTGATTTCGACGTTCTGGTGGTGGCCGTGGGAGTCCGCCCGAACATCTCACTGTTCAAGGACGCCGGCGGAGAATGCGGCAGAGCCATAACAGTGGACAGCCATATGCGCACTTCGATTCCGGATATATACGCCGCCGGAGACTGCACCGAGATGATTGACATATCCTCAGATGGTATTAAGGTAATGGCACTTATGCCAAACGCCAATATTCAGGGCTTTTGCGCAGGAGTTAATATGACCGGCGGGGATAAGACGTTTGACAACGCAGTCCCGATGAACTCAATCGGTTTGTTCGGCTGTCATGTTATGAGTGCGGGAAGCTATGACGGCGAGAAGAGAACGGTAAGGACAGAATCCGGCTTGAAGGAGTTCTACATCAGGGATAATCTGCTTAAAGGCTTTATAATTGTTGACGACACCGAGCGCGCGGGAATCTACACATCTCTTATAAGAAACAAAATCCCGCTTGGAGATATCGATTTTGAGTCGCTTGCAAAGCAGCCGGAGCTGTTCGCTTTAGGACTTGACTACTGTCTGCCGAAGCTGAAAGGAGCTGTCTGAAAATGTTGATTAATACTAATGAGCTTGACTATAAAGAGCTTAATGCCAAGCTGCGCGAAGCTAACGCCGACTGCGTTGTTACGGGGTGCTTGGGTCAGAGATTCATAGCTGCCGGATTTTCAAGCCACGTTTACGATATAGAGGGCATCCCCGGCAACGCACTGGGAGCTTACCTCAACGGTGCCAAGATAATAGTCCACGGCAACGCTCAGGACGCCGTTGGCGACACCATGAACGACGGCAGGATAGTTATAGCCGGCTCGGTCGGCGACGCTGTGGGTTATGCAATGCGCGGTGGCGAGATATATGTAAAGGGCAACGCGGGCTATCGCGCCGGAATCCACATGAAGGAATACAAGGAGAAAAAGCCGGTAATGGTAATCGGCGGCAAGGCGGGAAGCTTTTTGGGCGAGTATCAGGCAGGCGGGCTGATTGTAGTCCTCGGTCTTACCCAAAGCGAACGCCCGATTGTTGGCAACTTTCCCTGCACCGGTATGCACGGCGGAAATGTCTTCCTGCGGTGCGCACCCGAGGAGCTTAAGGCACTGCCAAAGCAGGTAAATGCTCGTTTGGCGACAGATGAGGATATGGAAAAGGCTCTGCCGTTTATCATGAATTACTGCGAGCTGTTCGACGTTGATCCGGCGCAGGTGCTGAGTTCAAAGTTTACCGTGATTACTCCGGATTCCAAGAATCCTTACAGGCAGATGTATGTTACGGCGGCGAGCTGAGGCGTTGGCAAAGCCAACAAAATAGCGGTGGAAACCGCTCCGAAAATCATCGCCGCAAGGCGATACCTCATCTTTTCACTTTTCTCTCTTATCTTTTATCTGCGGTTTTATCCCTCGATTTTCCATGTATCAACAAATATATAGTAACGTAGTTTGTCATTCACTTAACAAAAGGAGCGATAATATGTCCAGTCTCCACGAAGAATGCGGCGTTTTCGGTGTTTATTCCCCTATCGAATCCGACGTCGCCCGCACCGCATATTACGGTCTTTACGCCTTACAGCACCGCGGTCAGGAAAGCTGCGGCGTTGTTGTCTGTCAGGATGGACTTTTCTACTCCCACAAGGATCTGGGACTGGTGGGAGACGTTTTCGCCGAGGACGTCCTTTCGTCCCTGCCCAAGGGGAACATGGCGATAGGACACGTGCGCTACGGCACTACCGGCGGCACCAACCGTGCAAACTGCCAGCCGATTGAGGTCAACCATCTTAAAGGCAGGCTTGCAATCGCCCACAACGGCAACCTTTCCAACGCTTATGAGCTGAGAGCCGACCTTGAAATGGGCGGCGCTATTTTCCACACCACCTCAGACACAGAAATTATCGCCTACACCGTAATTCAGGAGCGAATCCTGTGTGATTCCATTGAGGAGGCGGTCTCCAAAGCAGTCAGAAAGCTTGACGGTGCTTACTCGCTGATACTTATGTCGGCGACAAAGCTGATTGCAGTTCGCGACAAATACGGTTTTCGCCCGCTCTGCTATGGGATAACTCCCGACGGAGCATACATAGCGGCTTCCGAAAGCTGCGCCCTGAGTGCGGTGGGAGCGCGCTTTATCCGCGACATCGAGCCGGGAGAGATAGTTGTTTTCGACGAGACCGGCGTTCACTCCATCAAGCGCGGCAAGGTCTGCCGACAGAGCTTCTGCGCGTTTGAATACATCTACTTTGCCCGTCCTGATTCCTATATCGAGGGCGTAAGCGTTCATGCATCGCGAAAAAAGGCGGGAGAGCTTCTGGCAAAGCGGCATCCCGTTCAGGCGGACGTTGTTATAGGCGTGCCGGACAGCGGTCTTGACGCTGCTTTGGGATATTCCGCCCGCTCCGGCGTTCCCTACGGCATAGGGTTTATCAAGAACAAATACATCGGGCGCACCTTTATCTCGCCGGGGCAGGACGACAGGCACAACCTTGTTAAAATAAAGCTCAGCCCGATAAAGGACACTGTCTGCGGCAAGCGGGTTGTTATGATAGACGATTCCATCGTCCGCGGAACCACCAGTGCACAGATAGTCAGGCTTTTAAGAGAGGCGGGAGCGCGTGAGATTCACGTGCGCATATCCTCGCCGCAATTTTTGAATCCCTGCTACTACGGCACCGATATTGATTCGCGGGAGAATCTGATTTCCTGCAAGCATCCTCCCGAAGAGGTTGCAAGGATAATCGGCGCGGACAGTCTGGGATTTTTAGACCCCGACGATCTTGATTCCGTCTGCCCCGGCGTTGGACTGTGCAAGGCTTGCTTCACCGGTGAATACCCGACGAGCGTGCCGGAGCATACCGAGAAAGACAGGTTTGAGCATAGGCTGTCAGAGACTAAGAGAGAAAGCAAAATTTAGTGAAGAGAGAAAAGAGAAGAGAGAAAAGTAAATGAGTCGAGCGTTTCACCATCCGGTGAAACACGCTGCACCGACGAATCTTAATATGCGGCAAAGCCGCATGACAAGCCGATTTTGCGGCTATCAAGATTTTTCGGCATAAGGCGATACCTTTAAGCGCATATGAAAATAGAGGAATCAACATGAAAATCGAAGTTATAGAAACGCCAAGGCTTCTGTTAAGTGGCTTTACTAAAGATGATGCATTGTGGGCGTATAGCATCTGGAACAATCCCGAAATGAATCAGTATTTACCCGACGAAGCCAAGGAAGAGATCGATTATGAGTATTTAAAGATGCTGGAAGGATTGGGCGAGGACGACGAGTGCTGCTATCTGATTCCGGTCTTAAAGGATTCTTTAGTGCGCGTCGGGACTTGCAGCTTTATGACAAGCGAAGATGGAAAGATATATGATATCGCCTATTGCGTGCATAAAAGCCTATGGTGCCACGGGTATGCGACCGAAATCGCGCAGGGTCTTATCGATTACGCCCGCAGGCAGGGAGCGGAAAAGGTGACTATCTTTGTGGGTCAGGAAAATGCCGCTTCAAACCGCGTTGCGCAGAAGTGCGGAGGAAAGATCGTAAGCGAAAGCACTTACAAAAAGCGGGGAACGGATATCATTATGAAGGACTATAAATACGAAGTTATACTTTGAAAATATTAATGAGCGTGTAACCCATAATTGTATTTATTAAGTGAAAAGAGAAGAGAGAAGAGAGAAAAGAGAAGAGATTCGGAGTCACCTTGCGGTGACGGATCTTGATATGCGGTAAAGCCGCAGGACAAGCCGCTTTAGCGGCTATCAAGATTCGTCGGCAAAGCCGACACCTCATCTCTTCTCTCTTCTCTTTTAACTTTTATCTCGCGCAGGATATTCAGCGCAGGATATTAAAAATTAATTTGCGTTAAGTTTAGCGATTAACTCTTTCAATTCTTCGCGCGCCTCCTCCGGTATAAACGCAGCCATCATTGAAACCGGCTGGCAGAACAGTCCTGCCAAGCCGTCGCCGCCGGCGACATCTGCGCCCATCTCCTTTGAGATTTTCTCAATTGCCGAGATATCAAGCTTTTCGGGGTCGAGTGATGTCAAGAATCCTGCCGCCTCGCCGGGGATGAATCCGACCTTAAGCATACCCTTTATCATATGCCCGATGTTTCTGTCGATAAACGCTCTGCCCTCGGGGTTCATGGCGAACTCGTTCATTGTCGAGCCAAGAGTGAAGCTGTTGGGGCGCAGGGGCTTTTCGGAATGGACGTTGACTCCGGCTTCGATTATAACCTCGTCGGCGTTTTCGCATATCTGGATTTTGTACTCGCCGGACTCTATTCGCCAGTCGTGCAGAAGGTTTGCCCAGTGAGAGAATGCGCGCGGGTCAAGCGTGAATTCGACCGTTTTTTCCTCGTTCGGTGCAAGCTCGACCTTTTCAAAGCCCTTAAGCTCGCGGACGGGGCGGATGACCTCTTTTCTCGGCGGGCAGACGTAAAGCTGAACTGCGGTTTTTCCCGCAATCGAGCCAACATTCTTGACCTTGACGCTTGCCTTAAGAGATTCGCTGTCGCCGATTTCGGATTTATCTAAGGTAAGGTCGCTGTATTCAAATTTGGTGTAGCTAAGACCATAGCCGAACGGGAATAGCGGCTTAAGCTCCTTGGCGGTGTAGTAGCGATATCCCACAAAAACGCCCTCGCGGTATTCAACCCTGTCGCCCTCGCCGAAGTAGTAGAGGTAGGAGGGATTGTCCGAAAGCTTTTTGGGGAAGGTCTCGGCAAGCCGTCCCGAGGGATTTACCTCGCCGTAAAGAATCGTGGCTTCCGCTTCTCCGATGGCTTCGCCGCCCAGATACGCTTCCAAAATTGCGGCGGGCTTATCCACCCACGGCATTTCAACCGGCGAGCCGTTGTGAAGCACTACCACGGTGTTGAGGTTGGCTGCGCAGACGTCCTCAATCAGCCTGTTGTGAGCTTCGGGCATACCCATATGCCGCCTGTCCGCGCCCTCGGATTCCATTCTGTTGGGAAGTCCCGCGAAGATAACGGCACAGTCGGCGTTTCTGGCAGCTTCTACTGCTGCCGAGTGGAGAGCTTCGTCCCCCTCGAATCCCTCTTCGGGATATCCTGCCGAGAAGCTGACGTTTGCACCCATTGCCAAAGCAGCGTCAAAGGCGTTGGTGACCTTGACCGAGTTTACATGGCTTGAGCCGCCGCCCTGATAGCGCGGAGCCTTGGCGAATCCGCCGATAAATGCGACCTTTTGGCTCTTTTTGAGCGGGAGCAGACCGTTATTTTTGAGCAGCACCATGGAGTTTTCCGCCGCCTTAAGTGCAAGAGCGTGTCCGCGCTCGAAGTTGGTTTCCTCCTTACGTGCGCCCGCTGCCGCCTTGAAAACAAGCTTTAAGATACGTTCGCAGCACTTGTTAAGAGCATCCTCGCTGAGTTTGCCCTCGCGGACGGCTTCGACGATCTGGCTGTCGGTGTTCTCGGCAGGCATGGTTATGTCGGTTCCGGCTTCAACAGCTGCTACTCTGTCGTGGGTGGCACCCCAGTCGCTGACTACCACGCCCTTAAAGCCCCACTCGCCGCGCAGAATCTCATCAATATATCTCTTATTGGCGGTGGAGTAGGTGCCGCCGATTTTGTTATAGGACGCCATTATCGTCCACGGCTGAGCCTTTTTAACGACAGTCTCAAACGCGGCAAGATAGATTTCGCGCGCGGTGCGCTCGTCCATCTCCGAAGACGAATCCATCCTTCTGTGCTCCTGCGAGTTGGCGAAGAAGTGCTTTAAGCTTGTGCCGACTCCCTGCGACTGCACGCCCGAAACAAACTCCGCGCCCAGCTCGCCGGCAAGATAGGGGTCCTCCGAGAAATACTCAAAGTTTCTGCCGCAAAGCGGGCTGCGCTTCATGTTTATGCCGGGACCTAAAAGTATATTAACCCCTTTTTCCTGAGATTCCCTGCCCAGCTCGCGGCCGATTTCGTGCATAAGCGAGCGGTCGAAGCTGGCGGCGGTCATGC
>USEH01000107.1 GCA_900553675.1 uncultured Ruminococcus sp.
CCATCGGGAGACCCCCGGCGAGGGTCTCCCACGGCAAAACAGTCCACCGGACTGTTTTGCCTCCCATCCTGCGTTTCGCTAACGCAAGAGATTTCGCGCTCTGCGGAGCGCGACTCAGGGCGCTGCCCCGAGACCCCGCAGCCTTGAAAGGCTGGCGAACTTTTTGATTCTTGCTTTTTTCCGACTACGATATATTTTACAGAAAGGACGTTCAATATGCCAAAGCTTTACACTCCTAAATTTCTATCCCCGAAAAAGGACAAGCCTTCCCGCAGAGTAATCGACATCCCTTGTGAGGAGATTGCACCCAATCCATATCAGCCCAGAAAAAACTTCGACCAAGGCGAGCTTTTAACCCTTGCGTCGAGCATAAAATCCGACGGCGTTTTACAGCCTCTTTTGGTCAGGGAGAGCGGCGTAAAATACGAGCTGATAGCAGGGGAGAGGCGGCTGCGCGCGGCTATGCTTGCGGGTTTGGAGACTGTTCCGTGCATAGTTGTCGAAGCCACCGACCGTAACTCTGCTCTGATGTCGCTTGTGGAGAACATTCAGCGTTCCGATCTCGGCTTTTTTGAGGAGGCTGACGCGATATCACGCCTTATTGACCTTTACGGCATGACTCAGGAAGACGCTGCCGTCAGGCTGGGCTATGCGCAGTCCACTCTTGCAAACAAGCTCCGTCTTTTAAAGCTATCCGCTCGCGAAAGAAGCATAATCGGTGAGCACAACTTAAGCGAGCGTCACGCCCGCGCGCTTTTAAAGCTGGATTCCCCCGAAAAGAGGGAAGAAGCCCTCGCAAAAATAATCAAGGGCAAGCTGAATGTTGAAAAGTCCGAGGCTCTTATCGACTCGATGATAGAGTATGAAAAGTACAAGGAAAGAATCAGAAAGGGTTCGGCAGTGTTCAAAGACTTGCGGCTGTTTATGAACACTGTCAACAAGGCTGTGGAGACAATGCAGATTGCAGGGGTGAACGTAAATGTCGACAAAAAGCAGTCGGAGGATTATCTTGATTATCATATAAGGATACCGCTGAAAAAGTAATTATAAGCTATTATTGTATATTTATAGTAGCACACGTGAGCCGTCCTTTGTCGGGCGGCTTAATGATTCTTTGTTTATGATGTGATGTTCCACGTGGAACATTGCCTTCATTTGTGAACAATCTGATAAATTTTCGCAAATAGTCGAAAAAACAGTTGCAAACTCCGCTTTTTGTGTTATACTTATACTTAATCGGCAGTATCGTAAAATATATTTGATACTGCCAGAAAACACACGAAAGGGGGACGCATATGGGAAAAATAATCGCCGTTTCAAATCAGAAGGGCGGCGTTGGAAAATCTACGACCGTTGTTAATCTCGCGGCGGCACTTGGCGGAAAGGGCAAAAAAGTGCTTGTCGTTGATATAGACGCGCAAGGAAACACCACCACCGGCTTGGGTGTGCGAAAAAGAAGCATAGTCAACACCGTTTATGAGGTTTTAATAGGAGCCTGCCGCGCAGCAGACGCAGTTGTGCCGACAGCTTTCAAGGGCGTTTCGCTGATATCATCTGCCCAGAAGCTTGCGGGAGCCGAAATTGAGCTTGCCTCGGTTGATAACAGGCTTATGCGGCTTAAAATGCAGCTTTTGGCTGTTAAGGATATGTTCGATTTTATTCTTATAGACACACCGCCGTCGCTCAGCCTTATAACCCTTAACGCTCTTGTAGCCTGCGATTCCGTAATGATACCAATTCAGTGCGAGTTCTACTCGCTTGAGGGTCTTGTTCAGCTTACGGACACTATCAAGAGAATAAAAGACGGATACAATCCAAATATGTACATAGAGGGAATACTGTTTACAATGTATGTCGGAAGATACAACCTTACCGCGCAGGTGGTCAACGAGGTAAACAAGTATTTTGCAAAAGAGGTTTATAAAACGGTCATACCGCGGAACGTGGCACTTTCGGAAGCACCAAGCCACGGCAAGCCGATAATGTATTACGACCGATCATCCCGCGGCTGTGAGGCTTATGAGACGTTTTGCAGCGAGTTTTTGGCGAGAATAAGACAGCGCGGAAAGAAGTAGTTTGATATTCATTTGTGTTTTGTAGCAGCGAAATACTGTATTTTGCGATAGCAAAATACTTTCCATATGTAAAGGAATGGTGAGATATGGCACGATCAAAAAGCTTAGGCATGGGCATGGACGCTTTGTTTACTGAGAATGACTCAGAAGAAAAGCCCCACAAGACCCTCCGGCTTACCGAAATATACCCCAACAAGGAGCAGCCCCGAACCGATTTCGACGACGAGGCACTGTCGACCTTGGCGGAATCAATAAAACAGCACGGTGTTTTGCAGCCGCTTCTTGTTCGCCCGATGGATTCGGGCGGCTATCAGATAGTTGCAGGGGAAAGACGCTGGCGAGCCGCACGAATGGCAGGCTTGGAGGAGGTTCCGGTATTTATCCGAAAACTTACCGACCAGCAGACTATGGAGCTTGCGCTTGTAGAAAACCTCCAGCGCGAAAATCTGAATCCGGTTGAAGAGGCGCTGGGCTACAAGGAGCTTATGGAGACCTACGGCTACACTCAGGAGCAGGTCGCAAGGATAGTCGGAAAATCCCGTCCGGCGGTTGCAAACTCACTGCGAATACTTGGACTTGACAGTACTACGCTCAAAATGGTGCGCGACGGCGAAATATCAATAGGTCACGCTAAGATTTTAGCGGGAGTTGAGGACAGCGCAAAGCGTGCCGAGCTTGCACAGAAGGTAAAGCGCGATCTGCTGACTGTTCGCAATCTCGAAGAGCTTGTCAAAACCGAGTCATCCCCAAAAAAGCCCAAGCTTCCGCCCAAAAAGGACGTTTATTTAAAGGAAATCGAGCTTTCGCTTGCAGAGACCACCGGCAGAAAGGTCACCGTAAGCGGAAAAAACGGCAAGGGCAAGCTTGAAATTGAGTTCTACTCGGAAGAAGACCTTGCGGCAATCGCAAATCTTTTAGCAAAGCTTAACGGATAAAAAGTTCCACGTGGAACATCAAATAAAAATATACTATTATAAAAGGAAGATCAAAAATGATAGACATCAAATTTTTAAGGGAAAACCCCGACATTGTACGCGAAAACATCAAAAATAAGTTTCAGGACAGCAAGCTTCCGCTGGTTGACGAGGTAATAAAGCTCGACAGCGACTATCGCACCGCTATCACCGAGGCGGACAAGCTTAGAGCCGATCGCAACCGTCTTTCCAAGCAGATAGGCGGTTTGATGGCAAAGGGCGAGAAGGAAGAGGCAGAAAAGGTTAAAAAGCAGGTAACCGACGCCGCAGAGCGTTTAGCCGAGCTTGAAAAGCTTGAAGCCGAGCTTTCCGAAAAGGTCACCAAGATTATGATGGTAATTCCGAATATCATCGACAAGAGCGTGCCGATAGGCAAGGACGACTCTGAAAACGTTGAAATAGAGCGTTTCGGCGAGCCGGTAGTACCAGATTTCGAGATTCTTTACCACACCGACATAATGGAGCGCTTTAACGGCATAGATTTAGACAGTGCCCGCCGCGTTGCCGGCAATGGCTTCTACTATCTGATGGGTGATATCGCCCGCCTGCACTCGGCAGTTATCGCGTATGCAAGAGATTTCATGATAGACAGGGGCTTTACCTACTGCGTTCCGCCCTTTATGATCCGCTCCAACGTCGTAACCGGCGTTATGAGCTTTGCCGAGATGGACGCTATGATGTACAAGATAGAGGGCGAGGACCTATACCTCATCGGCACCAGCGAGCATTCGATGATAGGCAAATTCATCGACCAGATTGTCCCCGAAGCCGAGCTTCCCATAACCTTAACCAGCTATTCGCCCTGCTTCAGAAAGGAAAAAGGCGCACACGGCTTGGAGGAAAGGGGAGTATACCGCATTCATCAGTTTGAAAAGCAGGAGATGATAGTAGTCTGCAAGCCTGAGGACTCGATGATGTGGTTTGATAAGCTCTGGAAGAATACAGTTGACCTGTTCCGCTCGCTTGATGTTCCGGTAAGAACCTTGGAGTGCTGCTCGGGAGATTTGGCTGATTTGAAGGTAAAATCGCTTGACGTTGAGGCGTGGAGCCCGAGACAGAAGAAGTATTTCGAGGTTGGTTCCTGCTCGAATCTCGGAGACGCCCAGGCAAGGCGTCTGAAGATAAGAGTAAACGGCGAAAACGGCAAGTATCTTGCACATACTCTTAACAACACCGTTGTAGCTCCGCCGAGAATGTTGATTGCGTTCTTAGAAAACAACCTGAATGTCGACGGCAGTGTTAATATCCCTGTTGTTTTAAGACCCTACATGGGCGGCAAGGAGAAGCTTATCCCCCAAAAATAATCGCCGGCAGGAAAAACCCCACTGAAAGGACTATATTATGAAGACATTAAAGGAAGCCTACAAGGATTATTTCACGATAGGCGCAGCGGTCGCCGCACACTGGCTTGATGAGGGCGCAGAGTGCGTAAAGGCGAATTTCTCAACCGTCACGGCTGAAAACGAAATGAAGTACGTGGGAATCCACCCACACGACTACGACAAGCCGGATTTCAGAAAGCTCCGCGAGCTAGAAAAGGAAGGCAAAAAGCCGGAGCCGCCGGTAATCAGGGACAGAGAGCAGTTTGTTCACCCCGCAAAATGCGTCGATTTTGCACCTGCAGACAAGATTTATAACTTCGCCAAGGACAACGGCATACTCGTCCGCGGACACACCCTTTCATGGCACGGCTCATATCCATGGGGAATCTTCGATCAGCTTACGCCCGAGGAGCTTATGACCAACACCCGCGAGCATTACGCACTTGTTTCGGAGCATTTCCCCGACTGCTACTGCTGGGACGTTGTAAACGAAGCCGTCAACGACAAGAAAGAGGGCGAGGCTCTCAGACAGACCGTTTACAAGGACAAATTCGGCGAGGATTACCTTTACACGCTCTATGCCATGGCAAGGGAGTATTTCCCAAAGGCAGAGCTTTGCTGCAACGATTACAACGAATACAATCCGGTCAAGCGCGAAAGAATCCTGAATTTAGTAAATAATCTTAAAGATAGGGGACTGGTGGACGTTATCGGCTGCCAGTGCCACGTAAACGCCTTCTTAACCGAAAAGAGCTTCGATGAAATCAAGCGGACATATGATATGTATGCCGAGACAGGTCTGAAAATCCATGTCACCGAAATGGACGTAAACTGCGTCGACTGGGATCACCCTGGAGAAATCACCGAAGAGGCGGTAAGGAAAGTCCCCGAAGTATATGCCAAGCTGTTTGAAATTTTCAGGCAGTATAAGGGAGTAATCGAAAACGTAACCTTGTGGGGAGTGTCGAACAAGCATTCCTGGCTGAACCATTTCAAGCTTCAGGGTAAGGTTGTGGAAAACTGCCCGCTGCTGTTTGACAAGGATTATCAGCCGACAGAAGCTTTCTATCGCGTAACTGAGTTTTAATGTTTGAGAGATGTGCCTTTGCGCGCATCTCTCTTTTTTGACAGACAAATGGAAATATGCAAAGTAGAAAGGAGCAAGCTATGCCACACAAGAAAAAGCACAAATTAAAATGCGGCAGCCGTCCGCAGGATTGCCCGACAGTGGTTTATCCCAAAGAAAAAATGGAAGTAATAGAAAGGATAATCAAGGAGAGCGAGGAGGATTCATCAAACTCAAAAACATATGCAAGAGTTGAGGAAATGATTGCCGACCTGACGCATGAAGCCGAGGTAAAATGAAGCGGAAAAGACAATCAACATAGGAATTTTAGCACGTCACTATATCACCGCATTAACCCCCTGACAACTTGCGTTTGTCCTCTTGACTATTCGCAAAAATTAGTGTATATTAGATAAAATACATTTAATAAATCAAAAAATGAACATGGAGGAAAAGTATGCTCGAGACAAATTTTGAAGCTAAGTTTGGCAAAGAAGGTTTAACCTTCGACGATGTTTTGCTTGTCCCCGGGGAGTCGGACGTTACTCCCAACTTGGTTGAGCTTAAAACAACCCTTTGCAAGGGCATAACGCTCAACATTCCTATCATGACTTCCGCTATGGATACCGTTACCGAATCGGCAATGGCAATCGCCGTCTCCCGCGAGGGCGGCATAGGAATCATCCACAAAAACATGACTATTGATAAGCAGGCGGACGAAATCGACAAGGTAAAGCGTTCGCAGAACGGCGTTATAGTCAATCCGTTCTTTCTTTCGCCCGATAATATCGTTGCCGACGCAGACGAGCTTATGGGCAAGTATCGCATTTCCGGTGTTCCGATAGTCGAGGCAGACGGCAAGCTCTGCGGCATAATCACCAACCGCGATATGCGCTTTATAACCGACTTCTCTATGAGAATAGGCGACGTTATGACAAAAGAAAACCTTGTAACCGCGCCTGTAGGAACCTCTTTGGAGGGTGCGCAGGAAATCCTTCGCAGATACAAGATAGAAAAGCTTCCGCTGGTTGATAATGATGGTCACCTTAAGGGACTTATCACCATCAAGGACATCGAAAAGGCGGTCAAGTATCCTAACTCCTCAACCGACTCGCAGGGCAGACTTATCTGCGGCGCGGCAATAGGCGTTACCAACGACGTTTTGGACAGAGCGGGCGCACTGGTTGCCGCCGGAGTTGACTGCCTGGTTCTTGACTCCGCACACGGTCACTCCAAAAACATACTTACCTGCGTTGAAAAGGTTAAAAACGCATTTCCGGATGTTCCGGTTATCGCCGGAAACGTTGCCACCGCAGAGGGCACAGAGGCTCTTATCAAGGCGGGCGCAGACTGCGTTAAGGTCGGCATAGGTCCCGGCTCTATATGCACAACACGTGTTGTTGCGGGCGTTGGCGTTCCGCAGATAACGGCGGTTTACGACGCTGCCTGCATGGCTGATAAATACGGTATTCCGGTAATCGCTGACGGCGGTATTAAGTACTCCGGCGATATAGTTAAGGCTCTGGCAGCCGGCGCAAATGTTGTAATGCTCGGCTCGCTTTTAGCAGGATGCGACGAAGCTCCCGGCGAGATTGAAATCTATCAGGGACGTTCGTTCAAGGTCTACAGAGGAATGGGCAGCTTGGGCGCGATGGCTTGCGGCTCGAAGGACAGATACTTCCAGACCGGCGCTAAGAAGCTGGTACCGGAAGGTGTTGAAGGCCGTGTAGCATATAAGGGACTTGTAGAAGATACCATCTTCCAGTTAATGGGTGGTCTTCGTTCCGGTATGGGATACTGTGGCGCGCAGGATATTCCGACATTACAGGAAACAGCACAGTTTATCAAGATGTCATCTGCAGCATTAAGAGAGAGTCATCCACATGATATTCATATCACAAAGGAAGCTCCAAACTACAGTGTAGAGGATAAGTAAAAAACAAATAATCATAACAAGACAGCCGTCCGGTAACGTGTTGACCGGGCGGCTGTTGTTATGTTCAAGGAAAATATTATTACAGGCACAG
>USEH01000108.1 GCA_900553675.1 uncultured Ruminococcus sp.
CGGCGGGCGGTATCTTCTCAGAAGCGGCAAAAGCAAGCTGCAATTGCTGAGACTCTTCCGGATATTTATGCAATTATGCGTATAATAAATGTATATTCGTGTGAACGCGTTTTACTAATATCCGCTTGACATTTTTCCGGTTTGAATGTAAACTTAAATTGTTGGCAATACTAATGAAAAGGACTGATGACAATGAAAATATACTTCAACCCCGACGAAAAGCTGGTCGCCGCAATACGCAAGGGCCTTATGAAAAAAGAGGGTCACTGCCCGTGCAGGCTTCAAGAAAATGAGGACACCATGTGCATGTGTAAAGAGTTCCGCGAGCAGATTGCCGACCCCGATTTTGAGGGCTTCTGCCATTGCAGACTGTACTACAAGGAAAAGTAACGAAAGGAGAATGTTAAATGATTACAGCATTAACTAACGACAACTACCCGCAGGAGGTTTTAAAGTCGGACAAGCCCGTGCTTATCGATTTCTGGGCGGAATGGTGTGGTCCCTGCCGCATGATGTCTGAGGTGGTGGACGATATCGCCGAGACCCGCTCGGATATTAAGGTCTGCAAGGTTAACGTCGACGACGAGCGGGACATGGCTATAAAGTTCGGAATAGACGCTATCCCCACAATTATTCTCATAAAAAACGGCGACACCGCCGGCGAGGCTGTGGGATATATGCAAAAGGACGAGCTTCTTACCAAACTGGGACTGTAAGGAACGAATTGCTTTCCAAACTGGGACTGTAAAGGAAGAGCTGCTTTCCAAGCTGTGACTATAATTTAATAGTACTGTGAGCCGGTTTCTGTGCCGGCTCTTTTTTGTTTTGTCGGTTTGTACAAAAGGCAAGTTAGCCAAAACTAACATCTTTGTCAGGTCTACAAAAATGCATAAAGCTTATTGACGTTTATACCGCAGCGGAGTAAAATATACTCTGCAATAATACTATTATGGAGTGCGATATAATGACTCTTAAAGACGTTTCTATCGGCAAAACCGTAAAAGTCTTAAAGCTTAACGGCGAGGGCGCTTTAAGGCGCAGGATTATGGACATGGGTATAACAAAGGGAGTTAAGATAACCGTTAGAAAGGTTGCCCCTTTGGGAGACCCCTTGGAGCTGACCGTTCGCGGATACGAGCTTTCTTTGCGCAAATCCGACGCCGAGCTTATCGAAGTCACGGAAGCAAATAAACACTTTACATAAAAGGAAGAATCAATTATGAGCTATACAATTGCTCTTGCGGGTAATCCCAACTGCGGAAAAACCACCGTATTCAATGCGCTGACCGGCTCGAACCAGTTTGTTGGAAACTGGCCCGGCGTTACCGTTGAGAAAAAGGAGGGCAAACTAAAAGGTCACGACGATGTGACAATCGCCGACCTGCCTGGTATATACTCCCTTTCGCCCTACACGCCGGAGGAGGTAGTTGCAAGGCGGTATCTTGTGGACGAACGCCCCGACGCAATCCTCAACATCATCGACGGCACGAACATCGAGCGAAATCTATACCTCACCACCCAGCTTGTTGAAATAGGCATACCGGTGGTTATGGCAATAAACATGATGGATATTGTCGAGAAAAACGGCGACAGAATCGACACCGACATTCTTTCAAAGGAGTTCGGCTGCAAAGTGCTTACCATCTCGGCAGTGCGCGAACAAGGACTGATTGACGCTGCTCTTGCCGCTGTGGAGGCTGCCAAGGAAGCAACCCCCATGCCGATCCACCGCTTTTCGGGAGTTGTTGAGCACGCTCTTGCACACATCGAGGAGGCAACCGTTCACAACAGCCTGCCGTTAGATCAGCAGAGATGGTATGCCGTAAAGCTTTTCGAGAGGGACGAGCGGGTGCGTGCAGTTTTAAAGCTCTCCGAAAATGCTCTTAATCACATTGAGGACGATATAATTCTTGCCGAAGCCGAGCTTGACGACGACGCCGAAAGCATTATCATCAGCCAGCGGTATAACTACATCGAGGACGTTATATCCCGCTGCTACAAGAAAAAATACAACGGCTTAACCCCATCCGAGCGGATAGACAGAGTTGTAACCAACCGATTCTTAGCTCTGCCGATTTTCGCGGTGCTGATGTTCTTGGTGTACTACATATCAGTCACCACAATAGGCACATGGGCAACCGACTGGGCAAACGAAGGCGTGTTCGGCGAGGGCTGGCACCTGTTTGGAATAGGCTCGGGCGAATATCTTGAAGAGGTAACCGACTACGCCCAAGAGAATATATGGACGGCTCCGCTGACCGACGTTCTTGCCGTTGCGGAAAAGTCGGACGTTACAGGCGCTTCGCAGATACTCGAAACCATCAAAGCCAAGGACTACCCCGCTTTTGAAGCGGCGTATTCCGACTACGGCGAGGCTCTTGCCCAGAGCGGCTATGACATCATTTCCATCTCGGAAAACGCCATAGCTGCCGCCCCGCAGACATCATCATACGGCATATGGATAAAGGGTGTGCCGGTTTTAGCAGACGAGTTTTTGACAAAGATCAACTGCGCCGACTGGCTGAAAAGCCTTATTGTCGACGGCATTATCGGCGGCGTTGGCTCGGTGCTGGGATTTGTCCCGCAGATGCTGGTGCTGTTTTTGTTCCTTGCATTCCTTGAAGCCTGCGGATATATGTCAAGAATTGCCTTTGTTATGGATAAGCTTTTCCGCAAATTCGGTCTTTCGGGCAAGTCGTTTATTCCTCTGCTGATTGGCACGGGCTGCTCGGTTCCTGGAATAATGTCGTCGCGCACGATTGAAAACGAAAGCGACCGACGGATGACTATTATGACAACCTCGTTCATCCCCTGCGGCGCAAAGCTTCCGGTTATCGCAATGATGTTCGGCGGGGCTTGGTGGATAGCGCCGTCCGCCTACTTTGCGGGGGTTGTCGCGGTTGTTCTTTCGGGAATCATCCTGAAAAAGACAAAGCCGTTTATCAGCGAGCCGGCTCCGTTTGTTATGGAGCTTCCGCCATACCATATGCCCACCTTTAAAAACCTTATGCACTCGATGTGGGAGCGCGGCAGCTCGTACATAAAAAAGGCGGGAACAATCATCCTGCTGGCTTCTATCGGTATATGGACGTTTTCGCACGTCGGATTTGTCGGCGGAAGCTTAACGCTTGACATAAACATGGCTTTAGAGGCAAGCATTTTAGGCGTTATCGGCAAGGGAATTTCGGTAATATTCACCCCGCTTGGCTTCGGAAACGCCAAAGCCTCGGTCGCAACGCTTATGGGAATACTTGCAAAAGAAGAAATCGTCGGCGTATTCGGAGTTTTAGACTTTGAAAGCATGACCAAGCTTTCCGCCTACAGCTTTTTGATGTTCAATCTTTTGTGCGCGCCCTGCGTTGCCGCAATCGGCGCAATCAGGCGGGAGATGAACAGCCCCAAGTGGACGCTTGCCGCAATCGGTTATCAATGCGGTCTTGCCTACTCGGTTTCTCTGATGATATATCAGTTTGGTATGATGCTTGCGGGCAGAGGAAATCTTATAGGAATAATCGCGGCGTTTGCGGTTCTGGCGGCGTTTGTATTCCTTATTGTAAGAAAGCCGTCTGCAAAGGCAACGTCCTGAGTTAAGGAAGCTAAAAATGCTTACTGTAATCTTGGAATACCTGCCCACTGTGATAATCGCGCTGATTCTTTTAGGAATAGTCGCGGCGATAATCGCGGGGATGGCAAGGGATAAAAAGAAGGGCAAGTCTTGCGGCTGCGGATGCGGCGGATGTTCGGGCTGTCCGATGTCGGAAAGCTGCAAAAAGGACAAATGCGAACACTAATAATATATTTTTATTGGAAATATCTTCTGCCGTTTAATCGCGGCGGAAGATATTTAATTTAGGGCTTGATTTATTCGGCAGGCTGTGATATGATATCAAGTACGTGCGAAAAACAAAATATACTATAATAATATAAGGAAAGGATAAGGCAATGATTTTCGGTAAACACATTAACAGGTACTATGCTAAATACGCTCCCTCGCTTTTGCTGGGACTGGCGGCTTTGATACTTGTTGACTATTTGCAGCTTATAGTCCCCGAGCTTTACAGAACCGTTATCAACGGCATGAATCAGGGCTTTATAGTCGAAAACGGAATAAGCGAAGTTTTTGACATGGACTATCTTTTAGACAAAGTATGCCTGCCGCTTATCGGGATAATCATAGGAATTGTTCTGGGCAGATTTGTGTGGAGAATATGCTTCTTCGGAAGCGGCATAAAGGTTGAAACCGACCTTAGGGGCAGAATGTTCGACCACTGCAAGGAGCTTTCGCAGCAGTATTATCAGGTAAACAAGGTTGGCAACCTTATGTCGCTGTTTACAAACGATCTGGAGACTGTTCAAAACTGCTTTTCAAACGGAATCCTTATGTTCTGCGACGCTCTGTTTTTAGGACTTTTAGCCTACTCCAAAATGCTCCGCATGAACATAGTTTTGGCTCTCCTTTCCGTTATACCCATGGCACTTTTAATGTCCTGCGGCTTTATCATTGGTAGATACATGACCAAAAAGTGGGAGACACGTCAGGAGGCGTTCTCCATGCTTTCCGACTTCTCGCAGGAAAGCTTTGCGGGTATCGCAGTTATAAAGGCGTTTGTAAAGGAAGGCAAGGAGCTTATGGCTTTCCGCAAGCTGAACAAGCTAAACGAAAACGCCAACGTTGAATACACCCGCCTTTCGGTTACGCTGAACATTTCGGTCACCCTGCTGGTTGAATCGGTTATCTGCATTATTTTAGGCTACGGCGGATATTTAGCCTACAAGGGCATTTTCAACGCAGGTCAGCTGGTGGAATTTATCGGATACTTCAACTCGGTTATATGGCCCGTTATGGCTGTTTCCGAGCTTATAAACATGAACTCGCAGGGCAAAGCGTCATTAAAGCGCATATCCGAGCTTTTAGACGCCGAGATAGACGTTAAGGACTCCCCTGCCGTTGTGGATGTTAACACCATCCGCGGAGATATCGAGTTTAAAGACCTTACATTCCGCTACCCCGACGGCGAGTTCGACGTTCTTAAAGGCGCGTCGTTTAAGATAAACGCCGGCGAAAACGTTGGCATAATCGGGCGCACGGGAAGCGGCAAAACAACCATTGTAGACCTTATTCTGCGCTCCTACAACGTCCCCGACGGCACCGTTTTTATTGACGGTCATGATATCAACAGTCTGCCAATCAAGACGGTTCGGCGGTTCTGCGCATACGTCCCGCAGGACAATTTTCTGTTCAGCGACACTATTGACGCTAATATCCGCTTTGCTTCGGACGATTCGACATCATTAACGCCGGAATACGCCGCCGAAATGGCAGCGGTTGACGACAACATCCGCGAGTTTTCATTGGGCTATGAAACGGTCCTCGGCGAGCGCGGAGTTACCGTTTCGGGCGGACAAAAGCAGCGCATATCCATCGCGCGCGCGCTGATGAAGGACGCTTCCATCCTCATACTTGACGATTCGGTTTCCGCCGTAGACGTTAAAACCGAAAAGGCTATCCTTGAAAATCTAAAAGCCCTGCGTGGCGGCAAGACCACTATACTCATAGCTCACCGCGTCACCACCATTGAAAATATGGACAAGATAATCTTTGTAGACGACGGCAGAATCTTAGACGTCGGCACTCATTCCGAGCTTTACGAACGCTGCAACGAATACCGTTTAACCGTCGACCTGCAAAGACTGGAAACCGGAAGGGAGGAGCATATCAATGCATGAGTTTTTCCCACTTATTGCCGTGGGCGCGGTTGTGGGCGTGCTCTCGCTGATATTTATAGTCGCGTATGCCTCCATTAAGGACAAAAAGGCTGCAATCGGCTTCGACCGCTACATGCCCGACGGCGAAATCACCAAGCGTCTTTTAAAATACGCCAAGCCGTATGCCAAAAATTTCGCGCTTGTTTTGATGGTAATGCTCTTGTCCACCGCCCATGATATCTGCGCTCCGCTTTTGGTAGGTCAGATTGAAAAGATGATTAAGGGCGACTTTGAGCTTAAAGGGCTGTTTATCTACGTTGGCATGTACGCCGCAATTCTTATTGTATCGATCATCTGCACCTATGTTCAGGCAATCGTTTTGCAGAAGACAGGTCAGAAGATTCTTTCAAACATCCGTGAGGACTTGATGAAGCACATCGAAAGTCTTTCCCATGCCCAGCTCAACAACATCCCTGTCGGCAAGCTGGTTACAAGAGTCACCAACGACACAAACGCTATCTCGATGATGTTTACAAATATCATTGTAAATCTTGTAAAAAACTGCTTTGTTATATTCGGCGTTTTAACGGCTATGCTTCTTTTAAACTACGAGCTTACGCTGATGGTTTTGTGCTTTGTGCCGTTTATCGTGCTGTTTACGATTATCTTCCGCAAATTCTCGCGCAGAGCTTACAGAGCTGTTAAGGACTGCACCACCGACATAAACACCTTTACCTCGGAAAACCTCAGCGGTATGAAGATAATTCAGATATTCAACCGCGAGGATCGCAAAATGCAGGAGTTCAGCGAGCGCAACAACCGCTTGGGCAAGGCAAAGCGCGAGCAGATATTTGTATTCGGCGTGTTCCGCCCTGTGGTTTATATGCTTTACATATCCTCGGTTTTGTGCCTACTCTATCTCGGCGGACGTGGATACATCCGCGACACCAGCTTTTTAGGGCAGGTTATCACCTCGGAGACGGTTGTAACATTCTATATGTACATCTCAAGGTTCTTCAACCCGATTCAGAACTTAGCGGAGCAGTTCAACTGGCTGCAATCGGCGTTTGCTTCGGCTGAAAAGATTTTCACAGTTATGGACATGAAGCCGGAAATCGTCGACGAGCCGGACGCTATTGATCTCCCTGTATGCAAGGGCGAAATCGAATTTAAAAACGTTTGGTTCAGCTACGTCGAGGGCGAATGGGTGCTAAAGGATGTTTCATTCAAGGTCAATGCCGGTGAAACGGTTGCGTTTGTCGGCTCGACCGGTTCTGGCAAGACAACTATCTTGTCCCTTATCTGCCGCAACTACGACATCCAGCGCGGACAGATACTTATCGACGGCATAGACATCAAGAAAATAAAGATATCCAGCCTGCGCCGCCACTTCGGTCAGATGCTTCAGGACGTTTTCCTGTTTTCGGGAACCATCCGCTCGAATATAGTCCTGCGTGAAGAAAGCTTTACCGACGACGAGATAATGCAGGCGTGCAGATATGTCAACGCGGACAAAATCATCGAAAAGCTTGAAAACGGGCTTGACGAGGAGGTTAGAGAGCGCGGAAACAACTTCTCGGCGGGTCAGAGACAGCTTCTTAGCTTTGCGCGAACCATCATCCACAAGCCGGAGG
>USEH01000109.1 GCA_900553675.1 uncultured Ruminococcus sp.
GGGCTGGTTTAGGAATTGTAATAAATCCCGAATTCAGCACAATTGCCGCCGCAATAAGTGCGCCGAGAATTTTACTTATAACTGTTTTCATATGAGATTACCTCCTGATAATTTGATAATTAAATCATAGCGTATGCTGACCGATTTGTAAATTGCGATTTCTCGCAAATAAAAATTGCGTGAAATCGCAATTTACAGCGGAGGAAAAGTATGCTATAATGAATTTAGTCAAAAGATTCCGGTTGTCTTTTGTAATATTCGATTAGCACGATACAAATTAACAGCTTATATGTTAGGCTTGCCGGCAGTTGGCTTTATCGGGCGGAGATGTAAGAAAGGAGCTGCAAAATGAAAATAAGACTGATATCAGTATGCCTTAGCATAGCAATGGCGTTTGCACTTTCAATATCGGCTTACGCGACTGAGGACGATAAAATCCGGTCTGGCTGGCAGACAATTGGCGGTAACACCTTCTACATAATGGAGGACGGCAATCCCGCTGTCGAAGACATGAACATCGACGGTGTCCGCTACTGCTTCACGCCGGATGGCGTATGCACCGGCAGATACACAGGGTGGACAAAATCATCCGAGGGAAGAAGGTATTATCGCGACGGCGTTCTCGCACAGAATAAGTGGCTTAAAGCCACAAACGGCAATCGCTACTATGCCACAGAGAACGGAACAATGGCGACTGGCTGGCTTAAAGTTGAGGAAGGAAAGGGCTGGCAGGGCTGGCGCTTTTTTAATGATAGAGGCGTTATGTATGCGGGCGAGGTCACTATAAATGGAAATGAATACATATTTTCAAATGAAGGAGTTTTGGAACAATTTGACTATACCACAAGCATAAGCTCGCTTTTTTCAAAGGTAGAGAAAAACGCACCATCAGACCTTTATGGCGGCTTATATTTTGACGATGGAATGATAATAATTAAGTCTACAGATGTCGAAAAAATGCAGGAATATATGAATGAAGCTTTTCCCAACACCATTGATTATGTTATCTCGGAGTGCAGGTATACTCAAAAGCAGCTTAATACCGTACTGGATAAGCTTACCGAAAGGCTTGGCGAGATGAACATTGTCTCCACCTGCACAAACGCGGAGCAAAACTGCGTTATAGTCGGGGTAACCGAGCTTACGGATGATCTTAAAGAATTTGTCAGCGGCATTAATATCGGCGATTGTGTAAGATATGAAATCGTTAGCGGGGAGAGCGTAGACGATTAATGAAGGAGAGATAAAATATGAAAAAAGTTATATTAATATGCATGAGTATAATAATGTGAGGCTTAATATGAAGAAAATGATGTATAATTTTAGGCGCACAATTGGCATAGCATTATCCCTGATGTTAGTTATTGTCCTTTTCACCGCTTGCACGGATTCGCCAAACGACAGCACGTCCTCGACAGACCATCCGCAGCAGAGCGAGACTGTTCCTATCACCGAAGCGCCGATTGAGTCCCAGACCGATTCAGGCAAAGCAGATGAGACGACAGTTTCTGATGCCGTTGAGGCTGACATAGTGCTTCCTTGGGAGATATCAGAGCCGGTTATAAACTATGAAGAGACTTCTGAAAATTCCGTTTCGCTTAAGCTTGCTGAGGATTCGCTTACTGCCACAGGTGCTGAATTTAAAATTAGCAATCTTTCGGATAAGGTTGTTACCACCGGCAATGATTATATTATCGAGGTGTTCAGGGACGGAAAGTGGAATTATATAGACATCGGCATTGTTGCGTTCCCTGCAGAAGCATTTATTTACGAAGCGGGTCAGACATATGACGTTTATATCGACTGGACGAATTACTATGGTGAGCTTCCCGCGGCAGATTACAGAATAATCAAAGAATACAGCTTCGACGGCTCGCCCGACAAGTACTATTGCATATGTGAATTTTCAATTGAAAAAGAGCAGTGATTTTTAGTCGCGTTGAAATATAATAGTAGATATATGCTTTGTTCAGATTAAGCATATCCGGCTTGCCGCATAGTTTTGCGGTGAGCCGTTGTTTTCGTCTCCGCAGAAAGTTGACAAATCTCGCCAAGGGTGGTATACTTATTAATATGAAAAACCGCTTTTCTGAAAGGACTTGAAGTCTTGAGCGAAATTATTGCCCAACGGCAGTTTACATATTCCTATATCTGGCTGGATATCGCCTTTTTGTGCGCCCTTGCCGCTCTGCTTGTGTTTAAGCGGAAATATATGACCCTTGCGGTCGGCGCGGTTATGGGAATCGTTTATATGATAGTTGACTACGGCGTGTTCCTCCTTGTCTGCCACTCCCGCTCGATAGAGGGCGGAAGCCTTTTCTGGACGCTTTTGTGGATGTCCGTAAGCTACGGCTTTACTAATTTTGTCTGGATATGGCTATGGCTGTCGAAGGACGAACACCTTTTTGAATGGTCGGTGCTGATACTTTCATGGTGGTTCTGCTGCCCCATGCTTGCGCGTGCTGTACCGTTCGGGCGGGATGTTATAACCATTTCCCGCACAACAGGGGAGTATCACGGATATATGGCGCTGATACTCTTTGTGGGATATTTCTTGGCGATAGTATATAACCTTTTCCAGCAAAAGGCGCAAGCGCGAATCAATATCGCATGGATTCTTGCAATAGGTGTGCTCGTCCAGTTCGGCTGGGAGGCGGGTCTGCTTCTGGGCGGAATCAGAAGCGCGCTTATCGAAAGTGGTGAGCAGAAGATTCTGACGCTTGTGGTAAACTCGCTTTTGGAGACTAATTTAGGCATGCCCTATGTTTATATTATTTTCGCGGCGCTGACGGCAAGGTTTACCGAACAGCTGAAGCCAAGGGAGAAAAGGCTATCCCTGACCGAACGAATCGCGGAAAATAATTACGAAAGAGCCGGGTGGCACAAATACTAATTTTCCGTAAAAGTGTACAGGGGCTTCTTTGGCAGCCCGCGTAAAATCGCCACAAAACCGCTGTATGATGGGTTTTGCAGCGATTTTACAGACACTTTTTAACGGAAAATAAGTATAAAAAATCTGCCCGCCGGCAGCTTTTATTTTATCCTCGGATGCCTGCGGCGTCCCAGCCGTCCTGCCACCAAGTGAGGAGCGGCGCACCCCATCTAGCCCAAAGAATATCCCGCAGAAAATCCCGAAAAATCCTAAAAAACACCTTGCAATTTCTCCACGATTCTGCTATATTATTCTTGTCAATTATACGTTTTCGCTGCGTTGCGAACGCAATGCTATCTCAATGCGGACGCAATGCTATCGCAATGCGGAAACAAAAAGAAAAGAAAGGAAAGAAAAACCATAAAAGAAAACTCCGGAATCAGCAAGGCTAAAGGCTTTGCAAGCGAGTTTAAGGCTATGATTTCCAAGGGCAACGTTGTAGATATGGCAGTCGGCGTTATCATCGGCGGCGCTTTTGGAAAGATTGTAACCTCGCTCGTCAACGACATTATCATGCCCTGCATAAGCGCAGTAACCGGCGGCGGAGGATACGCAAGCTGGAAAATCGTACTTAAGGAAGCAGTTTTAGATTCTGCCGGCGAGGTTGTAACCGCTGAAAACGCAATAATGGTGGGCAGCTTTATCTCCACCGTTGTAGACTTCCTCATCATCGCACTGTGCATATTCTTTATGATAAAGGCTATCGGCGGCGCAAAGGCAAAGCTCGAACGCAAAAAGGAAGAGGTTCCCGCCGAGCCCAAGCCAGAAGAACCCGCTCCCGAAACCGAGCTGGATGTACTCAAAGAAATCAGGGCATTGCTCTCTGATAAGGGTTCCGCAGATAAGTAAAAAATAGCACGTCGCCTAAAGTTTGCGACGAGTGAAAAGAGAAAAGAGAAGAGAGAAGAGAGAAAAGATGAGGTGTCGGCTTAGCCGACGTATCCCGAAACGCGGCAAAGCCGCGTCATTAAGATACATCGCCGTCAGGCGATACCGAATCTTTTCTCTCTTCTCTTTTCTCTCTTCTCTTTTATCTAATATGTATATATCCCCGCACTTATTTTCCACTGTCTCCATAGTTAGATAGTACCCTCGCAGAAGGATCATTAACGTCGCACCCCTTCCACGCCTTGTTCGGCATCCAGAAGTCTACAATCATCTGCGACTGGTCGGGGTAGTACTTCTCAAAAATCTCGCGATACAAAAGCGATTCCTTTGTAAACGGCTTTGCGTGGGAGTACTTTGCGCAGAGCCACTCAAAATCGTCGTCAGAGTACTTTTCCTCGGCATACTCCTTTAAATAGTCCACCATTGAGTGACCCACCGCGTCTGAGAATGCCGCCTTTTCGCGGTACAAAAGGTCGTGCGGCAGGTATTCCCCATCCTCAAAGGCGTGACGCAGGAGATATTTTCCCTTGCCATAGGTGTTTAGCTTGCGCTCGGGGTCTATCGACATCACATAGCGAACAAAATCAAGATCGCCGAACGGAACTCTTGCTTCAAGAGAGTTTACCGATATGCACCTGTCCGCCCGCAGAACATCGTACATATGCAGCTCGCGGATTCTCTTTTGGGATTCTCGCTGGAACTCCTCGGCGCTGGGCGCAAAATCGGTGTATTTGTAGCCGAAAAGCTCGTCGGAGATCTCGCCGGTCAGCAAAACTCGGATGTCGGTGTTCTCATGAATCCACTTGCATAAAAGATACATTCCCATGCTTGCACGGATGGTGGTTATGTCATATGTTCCCAGAAGCTTTATGACCTCTTCAAGGGATGAAAGCACCTCGGCGCGGGTCATATAAACCTCTGTGTGGTCGCTTCCGATGTAGTCTGCTGCCTGTTTGGCGTATTTTAAGTCGATAGCGTCGCCCTCCATGCCGATGGCAAAGGTGCGGATCGGTTTATCCGAGCATTTCTGGGCGATTGCGCAGACCAGCGAAGAATCAAGCCCGCCCGAAAGCAAGAATCCCAC
Organism: uncultured Ruminococcus sp.; assembly: GCA_900553675.1. Taxonomy (GTDB): domain Bacteria; phylum Bacillota; class Clostridia; order Oscillospirales; family Ruminococcaceae; genus Faeciplasma. Next base: position 4,905 of record USEH01000109.1, read on the forward strand.
CTTAGCGTCTGAAACAAGCCGCTTTTCAACCCCTGCTATAAGTCGGGTGCGTATGCCGGAGCAGATTTTGTCGAGGGACTCCTCCCGCAGGGATTCGTCAACCTCGGTCATGTCGGCGTACTTATAAAATCTGCCGCCCTTATAATAGTAGCCTGGAGGGAATGGCAGGATTTTATCGGTCAGACCCACAAGGTTCTTAGGCTCGCTGGCAATAACCATATAGCCGTCGGGGTCAAAGCCGTAATACAGCGGACGTATGCCTATCGGGTCGCGCGCGGCTATGAACTCGTGGGTTTTAGAATCAAACATTATCATCGCGAACTCGGCGTCCAAAAGCTTAAACATCTCCACGCCGTATTCGCGATATAGGGGCAGCAGAATTTCGCAGTCAGAGCCGCTTTTAAAGCTGTACCCCTTGGCTATAAGCTCGTTTTTGAGCTTTTCAAAGCCGTAAATCTCGCCGTTGCAGACCAGATATCCACCGTCGCGGACAAAGGGCTGCATACCCTCAGGGGTAAGACCCATTATAGCAAGGCGGTGAAAGCCAAGAATCCCGCTGCCGGTGTCGCAGATGCGGCTGTCGTCGGGTCCGCGGGAGATGGTGGCGGAAAAGCCGGTCATAAATTTTTCAATATCTGCATCGGGTCTGAGCCAGCCCATGATGGAACACATATCAAATCAGCTCCTACTTTTCATTTTGTTTGGTGGGAAAGATAGCTTTGTCCACGCACTTTGTGATGCGTGTTCCAGTGAATAGATAAAAGAGAAAAGTGAAAAGTAGTGGTGTCGCCTTATGGCGACATATTATAAAATGGGCTTCGCCCCGCATTTATGCGCTTCGCGCACCTTATCTTTTCTCTTTTCTCTCTTATCTCTTCTCTTTTCTCTGGGAGGAATCCCACCAATGCGGGATTCCTCCTATTCGCGCAAACTTATAAGTTTACTCTACGTCCTGAAGTGCGTCGTATCCTTCTTCTCCTGTGCGAACCTTTACGACGTTTTCAACGTCATATACAAATATCTTGCCGTCGCCGATGTGACCGGTGTACAGAACCTTTTTGGCAGTCTCTATAACCGTTCTTACAGGAATCTTGGAGACAACTATATCAACCTGAACCTTGGGCAAAAGGTTGGTTTCAACCGCAACACCTCTGTAGTATTCGGGGCGACCTCCCTGCTGACCGCAGCCTAAAACGTGCGAAACGGTCATGCCGGTGATTCCGAGAGACGTAAGAGCCGCCTTGAGAGAATCGAATCTTGACTCCTTGCAGATGATCTCAACCTTGGTGAACTTGGGAGTTTCACCGTCGTTAAAGGTCGGCACTTTCTTAACGGGTATTGCCTCGGCTTCGGGAATGTCTCCGGAGAAGGCGGTTATGCCGTCAATCGGAGCATATGAGGAGTATTTGTTTACAGCGGGAGCAAAGTCGGGATATGCGCTGGGAAGACCGTGCTCGGTTATGTCAAGTCCTGCAAGCTCGTCTTCCGCTGTGGCTCTTATGCCGTGAAGCTTTTTGATTGCCGCAAAGGTGATTATCATCATAACAACTGCGTATGCAGCAACGGAGCCAAATCCCAGAAGCTGCAATCCAAGCTGCTTGAACGAGCCGGTGTAGAATAATCCCGAAAGACCTGCGGGAGCGTCGGGGTTTGCAAGTAAACCTACCGCGATAGTTCCCCAGATACCGTTTGCCATATGTACGCCTACCGCACCGACAGGGTCGTCGATGTGAAGCTTAAGGTCGAGAAATTCTACAATAACTACAACCAATATGCCCGAAACTATGCCGACAACGGTTGCGCCGATGGCGTCAAAGGCGTCGCATCCGGCGGTTACACCTACAAGACCTGCAAGTGAGGCGTTTAAGCACATTGAAACATCAGGCTTGCCGTTTTTGATCCATGTGTAGATCATTGTGGTGACTGTTGCAACCGAGGGAGCTATGGTGGTGGTTAAGAAGATGGAAGCAAGCTCGGAAACGCTTGTAGCGGCAGCGCCGTTGAAGCCGTACCAGCCCAGCCAGAGGATGAATACGCCCAGCGCGCCAAGGGTGATGGAGTGTCCCGGAATGGCGTTTACTTTAATAACCTTGCCTTTTTCATCCCGGACATACTTGCCGATACGGGGACCGAGGAATATCGCGCCGACAAGGGCTGCAATGCCGCCGACCATGTGAATCGCGCAGGAACCTGCATAGTCGTGGAAGCCGAGCTGCGAAAGCCATCCGCCGCCCCATATCCAGTGGGCTTCAATGGGATAGATGAACAGCGAAATTACAGCGGAATAAATGCAGTAAGCCGAAAACTTGGTGCGCTCTGCCATCGCGCCGGAAACTATGGTTGCGGTGGTGGCGCAGAAAACGAGGTTGAAGACGAATGTTGAAGCGCCGGTAAAGCTGCCGTCTGCGGGGGAGGCTATGAACTCTTTAAAGTGG
>USEH01000110.1 GCA_900553675.1 uncultured Ruminococcus sp.
TTATATAAATCAATACAGTTTTTTGCTTTACTTTTTATTTCTGATGTCTTCTTTGTTTCCGTCCTCAAACAGATCAGCCGCCTTTTTCATAGAAAGTATTCCGTTGCCGTCCGGCAAGGCACATTTTTTCATGATCTCGGCAATCTCTTCAACCGGCTCACGGCAGTCCGCCCTGAGCCATTCAAAAACTATCGCTGTCATTCCGCTGAGATAGAATGATGCAAAATATCTGTGGTATTCTTCTTTATAGCGGAAGCGGCGCATTATCGGTGAAAGAGCCCTGCTGAACATCGTCTCGAAAATAACATTGGTGCCAACCACCTGCGGATGCTTTATGCATATCTTAAACAGCGCACGGTTTTCCTTTATAAAATTCAGATATGGAACGAGAACATCCTGCCGCATGAAAACAAGTTCTTCAAGCCGGCAGGTTTCAACGTTTAAAACCGACGCGTTCAGACTTTCATCGAAACGAGAAAAGAACTTGTTCGATATATACTCGCTGACCTCATCAAGCATATCCCCTATATTTTCATAATGAAGATAAAAGGTGGAGCGGTTGACTCCCGCGGCTGAGCATATATCCTTTACGGTTATATATTCAAAATCCTTATGCCCAAGCAAAGATATGAACGCTTCGTCCATTTTCTGTGCAGTATTCAGATACTTACTTTGAGATTTGTTCAATCGCTCTTGCCTCCTTTACAACGATAATTATTCCTCGCCGCTTATTTCTTCCGCAAGGCGGATAATATCTCCGGCGTACTGCTCTTTGCGGCTGCTGAGTATCTTTTTAAAAAGCGGATAGTTAATGCTTACGCCGACTATTCCAATTACTCCGATGATGATTCCAATGACTGTGAACGCCGTGCTTCCGTTTCCGATTACCTTCATGGAAAGGCACATTCCAGTGCCCAGAATAAGCGCTGAAACTATTCCGAAGGTGTATGCAAAAATATTTGCCGGACGCTTAACTTTATTATCAAGCTTTTTAAGAGCCACCACCTTGGAGGTGCTCTTCTTTGAATATTCGTTGGCTATCGACTGTGCATAAACCTTATCTGTGTTCATTTTTGATATTCTCCTTAAATATTATTTTTCCTTATCGGAACAACATAATTATACCGAATATTATCATAAAAATGAACAACACAAAAGCCGTCAGATGTTGATATCAGGCTTTTCGACGGACATAATGCAAAGGCGCTCCGATACAAACCGAAGCGCCGCGCAGTCATTTTTGTTATGCCATCAAATTGTAATCGCCTGAGATTATTTTACGATAAATCTGTCAATCTTTGCAATAAGATCGTCGCAATTGTCAACATGAGCCTGAAGCTCAACCGGTCTTGAAAGATCGAGGCTGAATATACCCATGATGGACTTAGCGTCAATAGAATATCTGCCGGAAACGAGGTCAACGTCATAGTCGCACATGGTTACAGCATTTACAAACTCCTTGACGTCATTGATGGTTTCGAGTTTAAGGTTTAATTTAGTCATTGATATTCCATCCTTTCACAGTAAAACGGAAGCATGTTCAGATAAAATCAAAGCGTCTTCCGCACCTGCATATTATCAGGTTAATTACAGTATAACAGATTAAAAGATTATGTCAAGTCGTGTTTTTGCCGAATTTTGGGGATTTTTTATCGTTATGATTTACATATCGGATAAGTTGTGGTATAATATCGTCAAATAAACAGAAAGGCGAAACACAAGTGACTGTATACTACTACACCTTCGGCTGCAAGGTAAATCAATATGAAACCGACTGCCTGCAAGAGCTTATGTCTGCCAAAGGACACTTTCCTGCCCCCGACCCCAAGCTTGCAGACATCATTATAATAAACACCTGCACTGTAACAGGCTCTGCGGATATCAAGCTAAAGCAGCTTTTGCACCGCACTCGGCGGGAAAATCCTGAATCGGTGATAGCCGTATGCGGGTGTTTTCCTCAGATTTATGGGGACTCTCCCCTGCTTTCCTTGGCGGACGTCATCGTCGGGGAAAATAACAAGTCCGAGCTTCCAGCGCTTATAGATGATTTTTTGAGAGATGGCAGACGCAGAATGTCGGTTATCCCTCATATTAAGAGTGAAGGAATTGAACCGCTTTCGCTCGAAAGAGGAAGCGACAAAACCCGTGCTATAATCAAGATTCAGGACGGCTGCGACAGGTTCTGCTCCTACTGTGCTATTCCCTATGCCCGCGGACGTTCACGTTCAAAGCCGCTGGAGGATATCGCGAACGAAGCAAAAAGGCTTGTTGATTCGGGGCACAAGGAGCTTGTGCTGGTTGGAATAAACCTCAGCTGTTATGGGCTTGACCTGCCTGATAAGCCTGACCTTGCCGACGCTGTCAGCGTTGTTTGCAGCGAAAGTGGAGCGCAAAGGGTTCGCTTGGGCTCGATTGAACCGGAGATGCTTACGGCGGACATAATAGAGCGGCTATCGCACGAGGACAAGCTCTGCCCGCAGTTTCATCTTTCTTTGCAATCGGGCTGCGACAAAACCCTGCGCGAAATGCGCCGCAAGTATGACAAGGCAGAATACTTAACACTAGTCAGTGAGCTCAGAAAGCGGTTTGCCGATTGCGCAATAACCACCGACGTTATGACAGGCTTTGCCGGAGAGACTGAGGAGGATTTCCGAGAGTCGCTGGAATTTGTTAAAAGCGTAGGCTTTTCCAAGGTTCACGTATTCCCCTATTCCGAGCGCGAAGGCACCATAGCTGCCAAAAGAAGCGATCAGGTTCCGATAAACGTCCGCTTGGAGCGCGCTAAAATCATGACCGAGGCAGCCAAAATCAGCGAAAAGCAATATCTTGAATCGCTCGTTGGCAAAAGCTATGAGGTTTTGTTTGAGCGAGAGCGCGGCGACAGCTGGCATCAGGGTCATACTCGGAGTTACGTGCTTGTAAAAGTAAAATGCTTTACAGATAGTCTATGGCGGGAGATGCGCAACGTCATGATAATCTCGGCGGAGGACGGCTATTGTATCGGAGAAATTGTGGATAATCAGGAGCTATAAAAACATCAGCCTCGGAATGCCTCCGGGGCTGATTGTTATACTATGATATCAGTCTATTTCCGCGCCGCTTTTGGTTACATGGTAATAGTCAAAATCAGCGTGACCTCCAGCTTCCTTGGTTGAGTAGCAGTAAAGAGCAGTGCGATAGCCTGTGAACAAATCGAGGTCGTAGGTCATAGTGAAGCCCTTGGAGAGCTTTTCCCAATTCTCGCCGTCGAGCGAATAATAGAATTTCGCCTTATCCTCGGTGGTGATGCTGCCGTCTTCGTTTACAGTGGAGAAGTTGTACTCTATCTTCAGATATACATTGTCCTGACTGAGCGGCTCTTCGCGGATTATATTCATTTCTTCGTTTCTGTTCTGCTTTGCAAAGTAAATATGCTTTGCACCGCTGTCATCGGAATAAACGCCGATAAAGCCTGCGTTCGTCTGAAACGCCGCTATGCCAGCATAATCACCGGGATTAAGACCTGAAGCGTCAATAAGCACTTCTGACGTGCAGAACGGTCCTTCGGTTCTTTGGGTCAGTGAATTTTTGGCATGGAACATATCCTTATCCACACGAGATGTGGTTATTCTGTACCAGCCGTTTCTGTCCGTAACGCTCCAGTTTTCGTTGTCGGGATTGTGATTGAACTGCCAGTTGAGCTTAAGCTTGTTTTCGTTGTAATCAAATTCATCGTTTGCCATCAAGGTAGATTCTTTCCACTCGGTAAGCTCGGAAAGAACCGATACCACCTTGGCAGACTTAGAATCCTCACCCATCATCGGCCAACCGTCTACCCATGTGACCGGCTGCAAAATCGGGATTCTTCCGACCGCACCGTGATCCTGGAACAAAAGCGCGTACCAGTTGCCTTCGGGAGTGTCAACTATTCCGCCTTGCGCTGTTCCGTTGCCGTAGTAGCCCATATCGTCGCACAAAACTACCTTGCCCTCGTATTCGCCCATGAGATTATCTGAGCGGAAGCAAAGCTCGCATCGCCTTATTCCGGGAGTGCTTGTGGCATAGCTTATCATTGTGATGTAGTACTTGCCGTCGATTTTATAGGCGTGCGCGCCCTCAGCTCCGGAAAGACCGTCAACAATTCCGGTGTTAAACAGCTTTTTGTCCACTCCGCCGGACTTGATTGCAGAAAGATCCTTTTCAAGCTCGGTTATCCAGACGTCACCAGCGCCCGAGATTATATAGGGCGTGCCGTCGTCCTCGAAGAAGAGCGTTGCGTCGTGGAAAACTCTGTCAAAAACAACTCTTTCCCAGCTTGGATTTTCGATATCCGCGGTTTTGTAAATATATGTCTTGCCCTGATCCCATGCGCAGAAAAGAACATAGAACATATTGTTATAATACCTTATACTTGCTGCCCACGAACCCTTGCTGTAGGCGTGATTATCGCCGACAAGGTCGGTCTGAGGGCTGTTTTCTAAGATATCATATACATATCCTATCAGCTCCCATGTGACCAAATCCTTTGATTTCATTATGGGAACGCCCGGAGTGAAATACATGGTAGTGCTTACCATGTAATAGGTATCTCCCACGCGGATAACGTCCTCGTCAGGAACATCCGACCACATTATCGGGTTTGTTGCAGTGATGATATGCTTGCCGTCCGTCTCAACAAGATTGTTATTGCCGCCGTCTGCGCAGCCGCCCAATGCGCAAAAAGCAAGCACTACTGCGCATAAAAGCGAAATAAATCTTAAAAATCTCATATTAATTTCCTCAATGTTCCAAGTAAATCTTATTTAATAGGCGCAGATTGCAGTATGCTGTAATCTGCGCCATTAATTATTAAATCATGCTTGCTTCCCAGCAGTCGGGAGCTTTAAGACCCAGAAGCGTTGCAACTGTCGGCGCAACGTTTGCAAGACCGTATTCGCCATCCTTAATAACGTAATCCTTATCGTTATCATAGATAATGAACGGAACCTTGTTCAGGGAATGAGCGGTTCTTACCTGAATCTCGCCCTTCTTGTTCTTTTCAAGCATTTCATCGGCATTGCCGTGGTCTGCGGTGATAAGAACGGTGTAGCCAAGCTCATCGGCAACCTTTAATACTCTTGCAAGACCCAGATCAACCGATTCAACGCCGATAATAGTGGCATCAAGATTTCCGGTATGACCTACCATATCGCCGTTGGGATAGTTGCAGCGGATAAAGTCGTACTTTTTAGACTCCATCGCAGCGATAACATCGTCGGTAACCTCGGCAGACTTCATCCACGGGCGTTCGTCGAAGGAAACCTTATCTGAAGGAATTTCGTTGAAGGTTTCAAGCTCTTCCGAGAACTTTTCGGACTTGTTGCCATTCCAGAAGTAGGTTACGTGACCGTATTTCTGAGTTTCAGATACCGCATACTGGCGCAAGCCGTTTGCAACAAGCAGCTCGGAAAGTGTGTTCTTGATTTCAGGAGGATTTACCAAGAACTTTTCGGGAAGCTTCAGATCGCCGTCATACTGTAACATTCCGGCATAGACAACCTTGGGCATAGCACCGCGGTCGAACTCGTTGAAGTCCTTATTGTCGAACGCCATCGAAAGCTCGATTGCTCTGTCGCCGCGGAAGTTATAAAGAATAACCGAGTCGCCGTCGCAAATCTTTCCGACAGGCTCGCCATTTTCAGCGATTACGAATGCAGGAAGATCCTGATCGATAACATCCAGCTCAGCGCGGTAGGTTTCTATAGCTTCGCGGGCAGAGCCAAACTGTCTTCCCTCGCCGTGAACATGTGTGTCCCAGCCGAGCTTAACCATATCCCAGTTAGCCATATATCTGTCCATGGTAACCTTCATTCTTCCGCCGCCGGAAGCGATCTTAGCGTTAAAATCAGGTCCGTTTAATGAAGCCAAGAGAGCCTCTAAATCGTCAACATAAGTAAGTGCGGAGGTTGCAGGAACGTCTCTTCCGTCGAGAAGAATGTGGCATCTTACCTTCTTAACGCCCATTTCCTTTGCCTTTTTAATCATCTCCTTTAAATGAGAGATGTTGGAATGAACATTTCCGTCAGAAAGAAGACCTATAAAGTGCATGGTGGAGCTGTTCGACTTGCAGTTGTCAACCAGCTCATTCCATGTTGTGGAGGCAAACATCTTGCCGGATTCGATGGATTCGTTTACAAGCTTTGCGCCCTGCGAATAAATCTGACCGCAGCCAAGTGCGTTGTGTCCGACCTCGGAGTTGCCCATATCGTCATCAGAAGGAAGACCTACAGCCGTTCCGTGAGCCTTAAGGCGGGTATAGGGGCGCTCCTTGAAAAGCTTATCGAGTGTTGGCGTGTTGGCAAGGGTAACAGCGTCGCCCAGGCCGGTCTTTGAAAAGCCCACGCCATCCATAACTATTAAAACAACAGGCTTTGACATATCTTTATCTCCTTGTTAAAATCAACCGTTGGTTGCGGCGTTGATGATCGTTGCAAAATCAGGAGCCTTAAGCGAAGCTCCACCGATAAGTCCGCCGTCAACATCGGGCTTTGAAAGAAGCTCAGCGGCGTTTCCGGCGTTCATAGAGCCGCCGTACTGGATGGTAATGGTATCGGCAACATCCTTGCCATAAAGCTTTGCAAGAGTATTACGGATGAACGCGCAGACCTCCTGTGCCTGATCGGCGGTTGCGGTCTTGCCGGTTCCTATAGCCCAGACGGGCTCATAGGCGATTATGCACTTTTTGAGATCCTCAGCGGATACATCATAGAAATCAAGCTTGATCTGACGTGCGATAACCTCTTCTGTGATGTTGCACTCGCGCTCCCACAAAAGCTCGCCTACGCATACAATCGGCTTTAAGCCTGCTTCTAAAGCAGCCTTTGTCCTCTTGTTAACGGTTTCGTCGGTCTCTGCAAAGTACTGTCTTCTTTCGCTGTGACCGAGTACAACGTATTCAACTCCGACTTCGGTGAGCATATCGGCGGAAATCTCACCGGTGTATGCGCCCGACTTTGCAAAGTGGCAGTTCTGAGCGCCAACCTTTATATTTGTGCCCTTGGTAAGCTCAACGGCGGTTTCAAGATTGGTAAACGGTACGCAGATTACAACCTCGCATCCGGCGTTCTTTGCCAGCGGAACCAAAGCCTCGATAAGCGCTTTAGCTTCGGGGCGGGTCTTATTCATCTTCCAGTTGCCGGCGATAACGGCTTTTCTTATGTTCTTGTTCATATAAATTACTCCTTCACAAAGAATGGGCAAGCGGGGCGAGCCGCCCTGCCTGCCCGAAAGTTTCACAATTACTTGTCAGCGATAACGTCTATACCGGGAAGAACCTTGCCCTCGAGATATTCAAGGCTTGCTCCACCGC
>USEH01000111.1 GCA_900553675.1 uncultured Ruminococcus sp.
GCGTCGGTATCAGCCATTGCCTGAGCAACTGCCAACGTACCCTTTGCCAGAATAGGATTTTCAAACACGCCCATAGGACCGTTCCAAACAACAGTCTTAGCGGACTTAACAGCCTCTGCAAACAGTGCAGCAGTCTTGCTTCCGATGTCAAGACCCATAGCGTCGGCAGGAATCTTGTCAGCGTCAACAACGCTTACTTCGATAGGAGCGTCGATAGGATCAGGGAAGGAAGCTGCAATTGTGGTATCAACAGGAAGCAAAAGCTTTTTGCCGAGCTTATCAGCCTTTTCAAGCATTTCGCGGCAGTAGTCGAGCTTTTCGTCGTCAACAAGCGACTTGCCTATTTCATAGCCCTTAGCCTTGAGGAATGTGTAAGCCATGCCGCCGCCGATGATAAGGGTATCGCACTTCTCCAGAAGGTTAGAAATAACGTTGAGCTTATCGGCAACCTTAGCACCGCCCAGAATAGCAACGAAGGGTCTTACAGGGTTTTCAACAGCATTTCCGAGGTAAGTAATTTCCTTCTGCATAAGGTATCCGACTGCGGTTTCTTTAACAAACTTGGTAACGCCTGCGGTAGAAGCATGAGCGCGGTGAGCAGAGCCGAAAGCGTCCATAACGAAAACTTCGTTGTCAACCAGATCAGCAAGCTCCTTTGAGAAGCCTTCGCCGTTTTTGGTTTCGTCGTTGCCGCGGAAGCGGGTGTTTTCAAGAAGAACAACCTCGCCGTCCTTCATCTCGGCAACAGCCTTCTTTGCATTCTCGCCGACAACGGTATCATCCTTAGCGAACACAACGGTTGTGGGAAGAAGCTCAGCAAGTCTTTTAGCTACAGGAGCCAAAGAGAACTTGTCCTCGGGACCGTTCTTGGGCTTGCCGAGGTGAGAGCAAAGAACTACCTTGCCGCCGTCTGCAACAAGCTTTTTGATGGTTGGAAGAGCTGCTGTGATTCTGTTGTCGTTGGTGATCACGCCGTCCTTCAGAGGTACGTTGAAGTCGCAGCGCACCAAAACCTTTTTGCCTTTTACGTTGATATCATCAACGCTGACTTTGTTTAATCCTGCCATAGTTATATCTCCTTTTTTAAAATATACTTATCAGAGCCGTAAAAAACGGTCATACTTATTATATAAAATTCCGAAAGAAATATCAATAGCTATTGGAAAAATTTTTAGATAAATTTTGTGAAAAAATTGCGAAAATATATTAGTAATTCTCTATAAATCCGTGACTAATCATCCCAAGTAAAGCGAGTAAGCACAATCCATAAAAATCGCAGTGCCTATGTTCTAATCTTCCCATGTAAATCGCGTAAGCCTACCTTCGCGGGAAAGGTCGGGAAAATCCCACTGGCGCAAAATCTCATAAACGGCTATAGCCACCGAATTTGAAAGATTAAGGCTTCTAAGCTCAGGGCGCATGGGAAATCTTACACAGCTGTCTTTATTATCATGCAGAAGCTCCTCCGGCAGACCCTTATCTTCCCTGCCAAAGAGGATATAGCAGTTGTCTTCATATTTAACGTCGCTGTAAACGTTTTTTCCCTTTGTGGTGAAATAGTAGTACTTGGGGTTATCCTTAGCGGTCTTCTCGAAAAAATCCTGCAAGCTGTCGTAATATGTGATATCCAGCTTGTCCCAGTAGTCAAGACCGGCACGTTTTAGATTCTTGTCGGTAACTGCAAAGCCCATAGGCTTTACAAGGTGCAGACGCGCTCCGGTAACGGCGCAGGTGCGCGATATGTTGCCGGTATTCTGCGGTATCTGCGGTTCTACCAACACAACGTTTAAGTTCATATGTTAATTGCACGTCCTTTATGTGATTTTGGATTTATGCCGTTTGTGAATACGAATCATATCCGGCTGCTTTCATTAAATTGCAGAGTAATCCATAAAGCTTTGATTCGATATCAGCATCGGCAGGCACTTTTCAAGCATTACTCCCTCGCGCGGTTCTGAACCGTAGCCGAAGGTGGTTTTTATGGCGTATTCGCAGAAGTCGGTTGCGCGGCTTATGGCTATTGGCAGGCTGTCTCCCAAAAGCAGTCCGCCGGTGAGGACGCTTGCAAACAAGTCCCCCGTTCCGGGATATAGCCTTGGCACGCGCTCATAGGTCACCCGCCAGAAAGCGTTATTTGCACGATCGTAGCCGACGTTACAGTTTTTTCCGTCTGCCATGGCAACGCTTGTTATAACAACGATTTCGGGACCCTTGCCCGAAAGCTTTACAAGCATACTTTTAACCTCGCTCAGAGTGAGGACAGACGCGGGATATTCCGTTCCCAAAAGTATCGAAGCCTCAGTCAGATTTGGGGTTATTATATCGGCAGCAGAAACAAGCTGAGCCATTCCCCTACACATCTCGCGGGTATAGGTTTTATATCTCTTGCCGTTATCACCCATTACTGGGTCTACAATTTTCAGCGTATTGGGGTACTGCTTAAAGAAATCAAGGCAGATATCCACCTGACGTTCCGAGCCTAAAAATCCGGAATAGATACAGTCGAAATCGACCTTTGCCGTTTTATAGTGATTCAGCGCCTGCGGGATATATTCGGTCATGTCATTCAAGACTACATCGCCGTATCCGCCGGTGTGTGTGGACAAAACAGCCGTCGGGATGGCGCAGACCTGTATTCCCATCACCGAAAGCGTGGGCATAATCACCGAAAGCGAACATCTTCCTACTCCGGAAAGGTCATGTATCGCGGCTACTCTTTTATATTCTTTCATTTAATATCACCACTTAAATCGTTCTGACGGAATAATATGTGAATAAATCATCCAAAACATTGTAACATATTTTCCTTGACAAAACAATATATTTGACGTTTATTTTTCAAAAAACAGTACAAAATATTACTGCAAATAAACTTATCAAGGAGAGATTGAAATGAGTATGAACATCACTTCGCTTTGCAAAGGAATCGCCGTCGGAGTAGTAACAGGAGCCGCCGTTTACGCCGTTACCAACGCCACAAAGTCTGAAAAAAGGCATCTTAAATCAGACACTATAAGGGCTGTGCGCTCGGTAAGCTCAATGCTTGAGGGGCTGGGCTCGATGTTTATGTAAAGCAGTAAATTTTGCCCGCTGCGCGGTCAAAATTAACTGCGGGAGCTGTCTGCTATGCAGACAGCTCCATTACAGCCCTGAAAAATGTTACACAAATATCCGCCGCGGCTCAGAGTCGTGACGGATGAAATTTTATCTGATTCTTTTTTTCTTCTGCTTGGTCTTGGGCTCTTCAGGCGGGACTTCGGTTTCGGGGGTATCCACAAACACAGCCTCGCCGTTGTCGCTCATGTATTCAAATTCGGGATTCTGCTCGCCGTGCTGGTCGTACCACGGCTGAATGACGTACTTTCTTATATGCGGGAAGCAGTTGAAAGAATACATAAGTCCCAAAAATGACGGAACGACTACGAACAAGAAGGATGTAAACGGGAAGAAAACAAGTATAAATATAACGAACAACGCGGTTACTATCAGGTTTATAAGGCTTGTCTTTATCTCTATAGCTATAAGGAAAAAGCTGTTTTTAAGTATCTTCCAAACGCTAAGATTCGTTGAAACCACCAGCAGGTAGATATAGAAATGCATCATAAGAAACATTATCGAGCAGATAAGGCATATCAGGAAAGGAATATAAAAGATTGAGTTTTCCAAGCTCATATTGTAATAAAGCGGAAATGCGGTAGATACTGCGGCTAAAAAAGCCATATCTATCATTCCGACTATTGCGCCCTGCTTAAAGTTGGATTTGAATGCCTTCCAAAAATCATGCCACAAGAATGTTGGTCTTCGGCAGGACATATTCCTGCAAATCTTTGTAAAGCCGCAGGTTGCCGGACCCACAACCGCTCCGAGCAAGATAAAGGCTGCGTAAAATGCGATATAATATACGCCGCCCTCGCCGCCTAAATAGTACTCCACCAGCATTATAAGCGCAAACGGCAGAAGCGCTACTATATACATAAAGTTTAGCAGTATAAGCTTTGACAGATGTGAAAAGTAGATTTCAAAAAACTGAAACGCCGGCAGCTTATCGTCCGGATTCTTTGATATGCCTTTTCCTACCTTTTCGTATCTCGAAAACATTCCCATTGATTTTTATTCCTTTCATTTAAACGTCTTGCTAAATCATGCCTAAATAATCGAACAGCCGCAGCATAAGGCAGTTAAGCGCGCTTACCGCTGCGCATGCTGTAAGATATATCAAAAATCTGAATATGTAATCCCTGAACTCATGAGCTATACCCAATCGGTTTTCAGCCGTTACCGAAAGCATAAGATACCTTGTAGACATTGCAACCGAATCGCAGGACTGCATTATCAATATTCCGGAAGAAAGCACCGCAAACGGAATGAACAGCGCAATTCTTATCAAAATATTATCGCAGGAATAAATGCTTCTTGCAAGCACTCCCAGACCCATGCCCTTAAATGCCACCAGTGCCAGCTCAAACGGCTGTGATACGGCGCAGAAGCCCATTAAAAACGCCGCCGTAACAAAAGCTGCCGAGCCTATAAAATAAGAAAAGAACGCAGAAACCCAATCGCCCCCCGCGGCATAAACGCCGTCGGAATATGTTGTCATAAGCCCCTGCGGGGTCATTTTTGCGCCAACTGCCGCTCCAAGAGCTATACCCAGTATCAGTGATATTATCAGTAGCATATCAAGTCTTATGCCTTTTGTTTTTTCCAAAGCCATCCGCCTCCTTGTCCAATTAATATGCGCAAAGGGCGGTTTTTATGAAAAAAATAAGCTGACGCAACAAGCATCAACTTATTTTATCACAATGTGCGGATAATATCAAGTACCCTCGCATTGAATTTCTTATTTATTTTCAGTGATGACGTCCGTTATGACCGCAATCGTCGTCATCCCTGTCATGATTATGACATTCATTGTGAAGTATCTCGCCGGTGTAGCAGTGAATCTCATATTCATATTCGTGTTCAGAAGTGCAGAACTCCAGCTCGTAGCAGTCCACACCGTCGTCGCGATCCTTCTTGACCGTGGTGAAGGTTACATCGAAAGCAGAAAGTCCGCAGTGCTTAAGCGCAACAAGCTTTGCTTCATCGATTCCGATGTCGCTGCCGGTATTGGCGGGGGCGGCGCTTTTCTTTCTTCTCTCTGATTCTCTCTTAATGATATTGCCGCTGACCGCATCGATTTCATACTCATATTCGCGGTCGGAGGTGTAAAATTCAATGTCGTAAACGTCTCTGCCATCGTCTCTGTCAAGCTTTGCTTTTGTGAAGGTAGCATCTGCCGCATTAACACCGGCATCGGCCAGCGCAATGTCCTTGACAGAGTAAATCTGCCTGATTTCATTTACCACGGTGTCTAAATCATTAATTTCTTTCGTATATTTATTTTCCTTTTTGATGATTGAGCCGGTTGAGGCGTTAATCTCATAGTCATATTCGGCAGCACCGTATATGAATTCGATTTCGTATACCGATATTCCGTCGTCGGTTTCCTTTTCGGCTTTTGTAAAGCTGATATCATTGACATTCAGACCTGCGTCCTTAACAGCAGCTTCCTTTGCGGCTTCTAATCCGATATCCTGACCATCGGCGACATTTTTTGAGTCCGTAAACTCAACATCTTTTTTATGATGCTTCCGCCGTAAACGGATATCTCATACTCATACTCGATTGTGCCGGAGTAGAACTCGATATCGTAAACGTCGCGGTTGTCGTCATAGTCAAGCTTTGCCTTAGTAAATACGGCATCTGTAAGACCGGCGTCTGCCAAGGCTGCTGCTTTGGCTTCGTCAAGACTTAAGGTTATTTACAAGCCTTTGCAGAAGCTCGTAGTTTCCGAATACCGTCACGCCGTCTTCAATGCTTGATTCAAGACTGATATTCTTCTGCTTTATGCGCGAGTAATCCATACAAGCAAGCTCTACAAGCTCCGAAAAATTAACCTCGGTTTTAGCGTATCTGTCCGACTTTGTTTCAAGGCGGGTGAAATCAAGCATATCAGATATCATCTTGCTCATTTTATCAGTCTGGCGGCTGATTACCTTTAATGCCTCCTCGTATTCATCAACGCCGCGCGGCTTCTCAAGAGTGTATTCGCACTGGGCGGATATAACCGAAACCGGAGTTCTCAGCTCGTGAGAAACGTCGGAAGAAAATCGCTTTTCCGATTCAAAGGACTTATCAAGCCTTGCTATCATCGAATTGACCGAATCCGCAAAGACATGTATTTCATCGCTTCCCTCGCCTATCTCTATTCTCTTTTTCAGATCGGAGCCGCGCTCTATCTCAGCAGTCGCTTCGGCTATCTTTTTTACCGGACGCAAAGCCCCTCCTGCCATAAGATATCCGCCAACAACAGCTATTACAACCAAGGTCGGCAAAAGCAGAAGCGTAAGCCTGACGATGTTTGAAATCTGAGAGCTTCCCGACTCCGCTGATACGCTTCCCTTGAGCCAGAGCTTCTGCCCCATACGAAAGTTCAAGCAGCTTATCATAGACAAAATACTTAACCCCCTCATATGGGACCGAGCTTATATATCCATCAGTATAATTCAGCTCCGCAGTTGCGTATGCAATCGGGTTTTCACCATATACAAGCGAGCCGTCCTCGGCGTAGACTGCGCAGAAAACGTCGTTTCGTGAGTCCAGAAAGCCGTCGTCGATTTCAAGATATCCGCCGTTATACTCTAAATATCTGTAGCCGCTTTCGGCGTGCTCAGCGTCGTGAAGCGTTTCATGGGTACGGAAAGAAACCTCATCGGCATTGCTCTCGACCGTTAAAACAAGCTCGTCTCTTATGGTCTTGCTTAAAACCGATGAGCTGATATACAATATCGCCGCGGACATTGCAGCAGTTATCAGAACAAGGACAGCTCCGAACCATAGTGTGATTTTTAAGCGTATTGAAAGCTTTTTCATTTGTCTTCACCGCTTTTCAGGACATACCCAGCTCCCCTTACGGTATGGATGAGCTTAACCCTTTCGTCCTTATCAATTTTTTCACGGAGATAATTTATATAAACCGCAACGACGTTGGTTCCGCCCTCGTAGTCGAAGTTCCATATATGATCCTCGATTTTCTCCTTTGACAGGACTATTCCCTCGTTGCGCATCATATATTCCAAAAGCGCATATTCCTTTGCGGAAAGCAGTACGCTTCTTCCGGAGCGGGTGACACGGCGGGTTGAGGTATCAAGCTCTAAAGTATCAACGCAAAGCACATTAGAACTGTGTCCGAAGCTTTTTCTTGTCATGGCGCGTATGCGGGCGCTGAGTTCTTCAAAGGAAAACGGCTT
>USEH01000112.1 GCA_900553675.1 uncultured Ruminococcus sp.
CATTGGGTACTCGCGATGCAGGAGCCGTTACAGTCGCAGTAAACTATTTCTCAGATGCAAAGATTCTTTTTAATGTTTCAAGAGGGAGCTTTATGCCTACACCGAACGTGGATAGCTGCGTTGTTCGGTTCGATATCCGGCGCGAGACACCAAAGGTGAAGGATGAAGATTTCTTTTTCAAGGTAGTCCGCGGTATGTTCTCGCAGAGAAGGAAAACTCTTTTAAACTGCGTAAGCGGCTCTATGGGAATTGATAAGACGACTCTTGAAAGCGTTATGTCTCGCGCGGGAATCAAGCCATCGGCACGACCGGAGGAGCTTGATATGGATATGATGATACGCCTTTCGGACGAGCTTTTCTCGCTTAATAGTAACACCTGACAAATGAAAGCTATATTATTTATGCAAAACAGCAAAAAATCGTTGACTTGCGTTCACTTTAATGCTATAATATAAAGAAATATATAATAAAGGATTGATACCATGACACAGCTTATAAGGCTATTAAAATCTAATGCCCGCCTATCAAACGCCGACCTTGCAACTATGCTCGGCGTGACTGAAACCGCAGTTGCAAACGAAATTGAAGCATTGGAAAAAAGCGGAGTTATAAAGGGCTATACCGCTATTGTCGACGAAGAAATGACCGATAAGGACAGCATTACCGCATATATAGAGCTTTCCGTAACCCCCAAGGCTCAGGTGGGATATGATGAGATAGCGCGCCATATCGCCGAATACGACGAGGTTGAAAGCATATCGCTGATGTCCGGAGGATACGACCTTGCGGTCACTGTAAGATGCCGCAATATCAAGGAGGTTTCTATGTTCGTCGCGCAGAGGCTTGCAACAATCGACGGCGTTATATCCACCTCAACTCACTTCTTCCTGCAAAAGTATAAGGAAAACGGCATCCTGCTTGTCGAGGAATCGCCCGACGAACGCGGAAAGGAATAGTATCTTAAAATGATGGACTATAATTCACTTCTTGGCAAGACCGCTTCCGAAATCAAGCCCTCCGGCATACGCAAATACTTCGATATTGCCGCCACGCTTGACGATGTAATTTCACTTGGAATCGGCGAGCCTGATTTTTATACGCCATGGCCGATAAGGCGCGCGGCTATACTTGCTCTTGAGCGTGGCAAAACGGTTTATACCGCGAATTCCGGTCTTATCAAGCTAAGAAAGACAATATCGGAGTATACTGCGTCGAGAACCGGCGTTGAGTACGACCCTGCAAAGGAAATAATCGTAACTGTCGGCGGCTCCGAAGCTATCGACCTTACGGTGAGAACATTGGTAGAGCCGGGGGACGAGGTTATCATTCCTGAGCCTTCGTTTGTCTGCTATAAGCCGATAGTAAAGCTTGCGGGAGGAACTCCTGTAATTATAGAAACCAAGGCTGAGGATAATTTCAAACTCATGCCGGAGGCTCTTAAGGCGGCAATCACCCCAAGGACAAAGCTGCTTGTCCTTCCGTTCCCGAATAACCCCACCGGAGCTATAATGACCCGTGAGGATTTAGAGCCTATCGCCGAAATACTCAGAGGTACAAATATCGCCGTGCTTACAGACGAAATATATGCCGAGCTTACCTACGGCAGAGAGCATTTTTCAATTATCTCGCTTGACGGTATGCGCGAACGCACCATCTATGTAAACGGCTATTCAAAGGCATTTTCTATGACGGGCTGGCGACTCGGCTATCTCTGCGGTCCGAATGAAATCATCCGCCATGCTCTTAAAATACATCAGTATGGTATAATGTCCGCACCGACTGTCAGCCAGTACGCGGCAATAGAAGCAATGACCACCTGCGAAGAGGACGTCAGACGTATGAACTCGGAATACGATATGCGCAGGCGGTATCTTGTCAACGCCTTTAACGAGCTGGGACTTGACTGCTTTACTCCCGAAGGCGCGTTTTATGTTTTCCCATGCATAAAATCAACAGGTCTTAAGAGCGAGGAGTTCTGCGAAAAGCTGCTTTACACCAAACGTGTTGCGGTGATTCCCGGAACAGCCTTCGGTGACTGCGGAGAGGGCTATGTGCGTGTTTCGTATGCGTATTCAATCAAGCACCTTATGGAAGCCATAAAGCGAATTCGCGAATTCATGTCGGAGATATCGGAAAATGAATAGTCTTTCACAAAAGGCTTATGCTAAGATTAATCTCACGCTGGACGTCACCGGAATACTGCCCAACGGCTATCATTCTCTAAGAACCGTCATGCAGACAATATCTCTTTTTGATACCGTAACCGTGACTCTCAAGAACTGCGCCGACATACATATTTTGTGTGACGATGCAGGAGTTCCCACCGACGAGCGCAATACCTGCTATAAGGCAGCAAAGCTGTTTTTAGAAGCCGTGGGCAAAGCTGAGTGTGGAGCCGATATAGCCATCGAAAAGCATATACCTTCAATGGCGGGCTTAGGCGGAGGCTCGGCTGACAGCGCGGCGGTTTTGCGAATCTTAAACATACTGCTTAAAAAGAATCTGAGTGCTGATAAGCTATGTGAAATAGCTGTTAATGTCGGGGCAGACGTTCCTTTTCTGATAAACGGCGGGACTGCACTGTGCGAGGGCATAGGCGAAAAAATCACGCCGGTTTCATATGATGTAAAGCATAATGTTCTGCTTGTAAAGCCTGATTTTGGAATATCCACGCCGCTTGCATACAAAAGCTTTGACGATAAAAAGCTAATAAGCGTGGATATGTCTGCAAGTCTGATTTCCGCTATGCATAACGGCGAAGCGATATACGATTACCTTTCCAACGACCTTGAAACAGCCGTTGCAGATGACAAAATCATCAGAATAAAGCAAGAGCTTAAGGGCTGCCGCGCAAAAGCTTCAATGATGACCGGAAGCGGCTCCTGCGTTTATGGTTTGTTTGACAGCGAAGGCGAGTGCCTGCGAGCGCTTGACCGTCTTTCCGGCAGATATGCATTTGTTTATGCTTGTAAAACGATATGATTAGTGATAAATATAAGAATTGTAATCTCTGCCCGCGCCGCTGCGGTGTTGACAGAACCAAATCGGCAGGCTTTTGCCGTCAGTCCGATAAAATAAGAATCGCCCGCGCCGACCTGCATATGTGGGAGGAACCCTGCATATCCGGCAAAGAAGGCTCGGGTGCTGTGTTCTTTTCGGGATGCACACTTAAATGCTGCTTCTGCCAGAACTTTGAAATATCCCAGCAGTACAAGGGCTACGAGGTAACAGAGCGTGAGCTTGCGGACATATTTTTAAAGCTTCAGGATAAGGGAGCAAACAATATCAACCTTGTCAGCCCAACGCCATTTGTCCCCGGCATTATCTCAGCCCTTGATATCGCCCGCCCAAAGCTCAGAATCCCTGTTGTATACAACTGCGGTGGATATGAAAATATTGAAACAATCGATATGCTAAATGGGTATGTTGATATATATCTGCCCGACTTAAAGTATTTCAGCGATGAGCCTGCCACAATATACTCAGGCGCAAGCAATTATTATGATACAGCCATAGCGGCGATAAAGCATATGCAAAAGCAGGTTGGCAAGCCCCGCTATGACGACAGATGCATCATGAAAAGCGGAGTTATAGTTCGTCATCTGACGCTTCCAACGCTTCGGCACGACTCTGAAAAGCTTTTGTATGCGCTGAGAGATAATTTCGAGCCTGATGATATCGTGCTTAGCCTTATGAGCCAGTATGTTCCCATGCATAGAGCCTGTGAGCACAAAGAGATCAACCGCAGGATATCGACTTTTGAGTATAATTTCGTGGTCGATCTGGCGGCTTCGCTGGGATTTGAGGGATATTCTCAGGAAAAAGCCGCCGCAGACAAGGGCTATGTGCCGCAATTTTTTGGCTCAAAGCCCAAAGAATATTAATATAGAACCGTGATTTCCAGCCTTGGGAATCACGGCTTTTCATTGAAGGCACATTGTCATCTTTACCCTGATCATCATATATTGTTGTATGAGCAATTAATAATTTCAGTCTGAAGTGAAAAGGGGTGCTTTGGCAGCACACATAAAAATCGGGCACAAAACGCTGTACGATGAGTTTCGCACCCGATTCTTGGACTGAAATAAGTAAACAACTATGTATGATAAGGACAGGGTCAATATGAATATACTTGTTTTGGGCGGGGACGCCCGCCAGATATATTGCGCCGGGAGACTGTCGCTTGAACCCGGCATAATAACGCATACACTATATTTAAAAGAAGATGACGACAAATGCATGGACAGCGTAAAACCGGACGTTATCGTTCTGCCTTATGTAACGCTTAAGGATGGCAGAATAAGCTGTCCGCTTGTTTCAAAATCGGTTGATTTTGAAGAGATCCTGAAATATGTAAAAGCAGGCACTAAGCTTTTTGCCGGTATGCTTCCGTCGGATAAGAAGGATGAAATAATATCGGCAGGCGGTGAGGTATTTGACTGGTTTGATGATGAAGACCTGACGCAAAAAAATGCCGCTCTCACTGCAGATGGAGCGGCTCAGATAATCGTTGGAAAGTCGCACAGCGCGGTGAGTGGCTCTAAAATTCTGATTTTAGGATGGGGAAGAGTGGCAAAAGCGTGCGCCAAGCTGTTTCGGGCAATGGGAGCAGAGGTAGCTGTTTCCGCAAGAAGAAGCTCTGCTCGCTTGGACTGTGTTCTGAATGGCTACAAATCTTTTGAGTTTATAGACCGCAAAGCAATAGAGGCAGCTGACATTATAGTAAATACCATCCCATGCAACGTTATAAACGTCGATGAACTGAAAGCAATGCGCCAAGAATGCTGGATATTAGAGCTTGCCTCAAAGCCATATGGAGTTGATTTCTCGCTTGCCGAAGATATGAACAGGGAAGTAGTGCTGGGGGCGGGTCTTCCGGGAAAATATACTCCCGAATTTGCCGGAAGATATATGGCGGAGTCTGTTCTTTCAAAGTTTAAAAAAGGCGGTGATTGCAGTGGATAAGGTTAGAATCGGATATTGCTTCACCGGCTCCTTCTGCACCTTCAAGACTGCTTTCGACGCGATGGAAAGATTATTTGAGCGCGGATATGATATCACACCTATAATGTCATTCAATTCCTATTCAATCGATACGCGCTTTGGAACTGCTGAATCGAACCGAAAGAAAGCAGAGGACATCTCCCACAAATCGATTATTCATACCATCGAGGGAGCAGAGCCGATAGGACCCAAAAGGATGTTTGATATCCTTGCGGTAGTGCCGTGTACATCAAACACTCTTGCAAAACTTGCTCATGGCATTAACGACACTCCCGTTACCATGGCGGTGAAAAGTCACATAAGAAACCAGCGTCCGGTAGTAATAGCGGTGTCAACCAACGACGCCCTTGCTGCTGCGGCGAAAAATTTGGGAACGCTTCAGGCTTTGAGAAATTATTATTTCGTACCGTACAGGCAGGATGATTACCTTTTAAAGCCTTATTCCATGGTTGCAGACTTTTCTCAGCTTGAAAGAACCATCGAGCTTGCTCTTTCGGGAGTTCAGGTTCAGCCGATGGTGTTGCAGGCGGCTCAGGTATAACATCATAAAAAATGGCTTTACAAACGCCTAAACGCTTGTAAAGCCGATATTCTTTACAGGATTATTTCTTTCGGTTCAGATATGGGTAAGGACTCATATTTGCCTTTGCGCGCTTGTCTTCAAGAATAAGACCGTAGACGAACAGCACTGCACATACTATTGCCGCAACGCCGAACGGGAAGGCGATGAACCAATAAGGGACAGTGTCCTTTCCTGCGGGGAGCTTGCCTACCCTCAGCGAATAGCTCAGCACCGGATCGTTGATAAGATTCAGCTTCGACATCGCTTGTGAAAGCATTCTTTCCTCCTGAGAGGAGAGCTTTTTGAATCTTCCTTCGATTTCAACTATGTTTCCCTTATATCCGTCATCAGGATTCTGAGCGTATGAGAGGTAAGCGTCGATAATACCCTGAATGTCGGCGTCTCCGCGCTTGTCCGCGCGAACCAGGGTGGCAATCTGAGTGCCGTCGGGAGCGTCGAGATACATAAGATAATAATAATCGGTGGCGGCGGCTTCGGTCTCCGCGATGTATCCGAGCTTGGTCAAAAACTTGTAAGCACTTCCGGTGACATACTGTCCGTCAAGGTCGGAGCCGAGGTTGATTTCCGACAGCTCCTTAACATTCTTAGCTTTGGATGCGTTTGAATATATGCCGAGTATAGCGGCAAAGGTCGGGATGAAGACAATGATAGACATTATTGCCGCAGCAAGCATTGCCCAGACCCTGCTGCCGGACAGAAACTGTTTCAACGTGGTATCTTCAGTTTCGGAAAACTGCTTTTGTGTGTTGTTCATAACTGCAATTCTATCTCCTTGTAAGTAGATTCCTGATAATTAAGACTGATGGCAGCCGCTTGATAAGTCGGTGCATCAAATACCAACATATTATAACATAACAAGCTCCTTTAGTCAACAAAAAAGAGGGGGAATATGCAAATATATTTGGTGTAATAGTCATTTTAAATAAAACAGCCAAGTTAATTATGTGTTACTTTCTTCTTGCACATTTCCGCGAAAAATGCTATAATATTTTGTAATTTGCAAATACGATATGAGTTTCGGGGGAATTGATTTTGTTTGAAATAGGTTTTGACAATGATAAGTATCTTTCCTTGCAGTCGCAGCACATCAAGGAACGCATCGGCAAGTTTGGAGGCAAGCTTTATCTTGAATTTGGCGGAAAGCTTTTTGACGATTATCACGCTTCACGCGTGCTTCCTGGATTCCAGCCGGATTCAAAGCTGAAAATGCTTTTGCAGCTTAAGGATCAGGCAGAAATAGTAGTCGTTATTAATTCCGGAGATATCGAGCAGAATAAGGTCAGAGGAGATATCGGCATAACTTATGATATGGACGTGCTCAGGCTTATTGACGCTTTCAGGGCTTACGGTCTTTATGTGGGAAGCGTTGTACTTTCCATGTATAAAGAGCAGCCGGCAGCTCAGGCATTTGAAAGAAAGCTTGAGGCTTTGGGAATAACTGTATACCGGCACTATGAAATTGAAGGCTATCCCTCTAATCTTTCAAAGGTCATTAGCGACGAAGGCTACGGCAAAAACGACTACATAGAAACCTCCCGCGAGCTTATTGTTATAACAGCCCCAGGTCCCGGAAGCGGCAAGATGGCTACCTGCCTTTCCCAGCTATATCACGATCATAAAAGGGGAATA
>USEH01000113.1 GCA_900553675.1 uncultured Ruminococcus sp.
CCTGCCGCCTTTACAGCTTCTGCCTCCTGCTCCTTGGCAAATCTTTCCGCCTCCGCCTGAGCCTTTTTAGCTTCGGCTTCTTGCTCGGCTTCGTACTTTTCGGCTTCGGCACGCTTCATGCGCTCAAACAGCTCAGCCTCGGCAACCTTCTGGCGTTCGTACTGGTCGGCTTCCGCAGCCTGCTGAACGGCGTATTTCTTGGCTTCGGCTTCCTTCATGATAGAGGCTTCAAGGGTCTTTTCCTGAATGTAAACCTCGCGCTCCTTCAGTTCAAGCTCCTTTTCCTGCCTTGCAAGGTTGGCGTTTGCGGTTGTGATTTCAACCGTTCTGCGCTGCTCTTCTTCCTGAATCTTGTATGCGGCGTCGGCTTCTGCCTGCTTGATGTCTGCGCCCTTTTTCAGCTCTGCCTGCTTTATCTGAAGCTCGTTCTGCTTGATGGCGATTTCGGTCTCGGACTGCACCTTTGCGTCGTTAGCTTCTTTGGATGCACGCGCGCGGGCGATCTCAACCTCTTTATCGGCATTCGCCTTGGCTATGGCAGCGTCCTTTTTAATCTGCGAGATGTTGTCGATACCCAGATCGTCGATAACGTGGTTAGCGTCTGAAAATCTCTGAACATTAAAGCTTACAAGCTCTATACCCATCCGTTTAAGGTCGGGAATTACGTTTTCGGAGACCTTTTCGACGAAGGTTTTTCTGTCGCCGATAAGCTCGCGCAGGCGCATAGTGCATATGATTTCACGGATGTTGCCCTCTAAAACCTCGCCGACTATCTTGCCTATATCGTCAATAGTCTTATTTAAAAAGTTCTGTGCGGCAATGTTTATAGATTCGGAATCGGGGCTGACTTTTACGTTTACCGCCGAATCAACGTAGATATTGATGCAGTCGGCGGTGGGAACAGCGTCTCCTGTTTTAATATCCAGCGGGATAAGCTTCAGCGACAGGCGGTCGACTCTTTCAAAGAAAGGAACCTTAAATCCGGCTTTTCCTATGAGTATCTTGGGCTTTTTGCGCAGACCGGATATGATAAGCGCAGTGTCCGGCGGGGCTTTTACGTAGCCCGCGGAAATAAACAATGCAATAAGCGCAATTATTACGACAGCCGGTATGATGATTGGCAAAAATTCGAGCATGGTTTTTCCTCCTGTCACTTGTTAAACTGTAAATTGTTAAAGCCACCTGATAAAATGTATTGTTATTTGGTGCCGAATATTCTGTCTCCGGCGTCGCCCAGTCCGGGGACGATATAGCAGTTTTCGTTGAGACACTCGTCGAGATTTCCGCAGTATATTTCAACGTCGGGGTGAGCCTCAGAAAGAAGCTTCAAGCCTTCGGGAGCGGCAATAATCGACATAAACTTGATATGCTTTCCGCCGCGCTGCTTGATAAGATTAACAGCGTCCACGGCAGAACCGCCGGTTGCAAGCATCGGGTCGAGGACGATTATTGTTCTGTCTCCGATATTGTCGGGCAGCTTGCAGTAGTATTCGTGCGGGATGTGGGTAACCTCGTCGCGATACATTCCGATGTGTCCCACCTTGGCAGAGGGGACAAGCGCCAGAATGCCGTTTACCATTCCCAAGCCTGCGCGCAGGATGGGGACTATTGCAAGCTTCTTTCCCGAAACCATCGGGCAGGAGGTCTTGCAGATGGGAGTTTCAATTTCAACCTGCTCCAAGGGAAGGTCGCGCAGGGCTTCGTAGCCCATAAGGGTTGCAATCTCCTCAATAAGCGTTCTGAAATCCTTGGTGCCGGTGTTTTTGTCCCTCAGTAGGGAGATTTTGTGCTTGATAAGCGGGTGGTCGAAAATAGTTACATTAGCCATAAAAATACCTCTCTATCATAGTAAATTTATTATTTTTAACTATTATAGCATTTTTCGACCCGCATTACAATAGGAAATCTGAATTATTTTGCAATTTTACTATTGACATTTTCGCTGCGCGCGGTTATAATTGTTTGCGATAAGGGAGTAATTGGCACGACATATGTGTAGCTTTGCCGACATCACGGATTTTTCCCGGCAGAGCGTTAAACGATGAGACTTATCTGCTTGGGGCAGATGGGTCTATATTTTTGTCCCGAAGCAAAATAATTCTTAATTCGGAGGTTTATTAATCATGTCAATCTGGATTCACCTGCTTTTGTTTGCAATCGGAATCGCGCTTATCGTAAAGGGCGGAGATTTCTTTGTGGATTCCGCTTCGTGGATAGCCGAAGTTTCGGGAATACCCAAATTCATAGTCGGTGCAACTATTGTTTCGGTTGCAACCACCATGCCCGAAATGATAGTTTCCATCATGGCAGCCGCCGAGGGCAAGTATGATATGGCAGTCGGCAACGCAGTCGGTTCGGTAACCGCAAACACCGGTATTATCCTTTCCGTCGCAATACTTTTCATGACCATAGCAATTCCCAGAAAGAAGTATTTAGTAAAGGGTCTGCTTCTTATCGGCGCTATCATAATGGTATGGGTTGGAAGCTTAGGCTCCGAGCCCAGACATTTTTCGATGATTGCAAGCATAGTTTTGTTTATAATCTTTGCGGTTTATGTTTGCGAGAATATCAAGTCCGCCAAGGCTGACCGCTCCACCGAGGAAAAGCCCTCGTTTACCAAAAAGGACGTTGTTATAAAGATTGTGTTCTTTGTATTGGGTGCGGTTATGCTGGTTATAGGCTCTGACCTTCTTGTTGACCACGGCTCTGCAATAGCAACAGCTATAGGAATCCCCGAGGCTATAATTGCGATAACCATGGTTGCAATCGGAACCTCTCTTCCTGAGCTTGTAACAACCATCACTGCCATTGTTAAAAAGCAGTCGGGACTTTCCGCCGGAAACATCATCGGTGCAAACGTTATCGACCTTTCGCTTATTCTGCCGCTTTCGTCCATCGTATCCGGCGGCAGACTTGAAATATCCAAGCAGGGCTATATGCTTGATATGCCCGCCTGCCTTGCAATAGTCGCGGTTGCTATCATACCCACGCTGTTTACCGAGAAGTTTAAAAAGTGGCAGGGCGCACTTATGCTTTGCATGTACGCGGGTTATCTGGCAATAGCTATGACCTGCTTTACGGTATGATCCGCAAGCCTTTCGCAAGCGGAGACAATTATGCTTATGAAATCTGATATATTTGAATACGGCAAATGGATATGCCCTGAGCGGCTTGCAGGTCTTACTCCTGTTGATGTTTTCGACAGACCGGAAAGCGTTATGGGCGAAGAGCCGAAAAATGTAAGGTTTTATGTCAGAAAGCGGTTTAACGTCAGCAAAGCCGGCATCAGGGCGCATATCCGCGTCTCTGCGGACGACTACTATAAGCTTTATATAAACGGAAGCTTTGTGGGTCAGGGTCCGGCGCAGGGATATCACACCTGTTACTATTGGAACGAATTTGACGTTACAGATTTTATAAAAGACGGCGAAAACGAAATCTGCGCAGATGTTTACTATCAGGGACTAATCAACCGCGCCTATCAGAGCGGGGACAGAAGGCTCGGCTTTATTGCCGAGCTTTACTTTAATTCCGACTGCATTCTGCACACCGATTCAAGCTGGGAATCGGCTTTTATCAAGGGCTGCAGTCCAAGCCATATAATCGGTATGAACACCATGTTTTCGGAGGACTTTGACGGCAGAGCCGGCATAAGCGAATGGAGTAGCTGCGCCGAGATTGTCACCGACCACGTTTTCAGTCCATGTCCCGCAAAGCCGCTTCAGGTGTACGAAAAGGAGCCTTTTGCCGTTGAGCAGATAGAATCCGGCGGATGTTTATACGACTTCGGGCAGGAAATAACCAGCACTCTGCGTATCAGCGCAAAGGGAAAAGCCGGAGCGAAAGTTCGCATACTCTGCGGCGAGGAGCTTGATGAAAGCGGCAATGTCCGCTATGATATGCGCTGCGGCTGCCTGTATGAGGAATACTGGACTATACCCGAAGGCGGAGGAGTATTTGAGCAGTACGACTACCGCGGCTTCAGATATGCCGCAGTTATACCGCAGGACGGCGTGCAAATAACGTTTGTAAAGGCGATTGTAAGGCACTATCCCTTTGACGATAGCTACTGCGAGCTTGAAGCAGCCTCGCCGGTTTTAAAGCAGGTATGGGATATCTGCAAAAACGGAGTAAAATACGGCTCGCAGGAGGTTTTTGTCGACTGCCCTACCCGCGAAAAGGGGCAGTATGCCGGAGATGTTACTGTCACCGGCGCTTCTCACCTGATTCTCACCGGCGACACATCCCTTTTGAAAAAGGCGATAGACAATCAGATGCAGTCGGCAAAGATAAGACAAGGGCTGCTGGCGGTGGCTCCCGGCTCTTTCTTACAGGAGATCGCCGACTATTCCTTGCAGTTCCCGCTTTCAGCCCTGCGGTATTACAATGCGGTCGGGGATAGGGCTTATCTTAGCGAAAATCTTAAGGTGTGCGAGGGGATAATCTCTCACTTCAAAAAATACTCACGCGGGGACGGGCTTTTATGCCGCGTCATGGACGAGTGGAATCTTGTTGACTGGCCCGAAAATATGCGCGACGGCTACGACTTTCCGCCGGACTACAGTGCCGAGCCGCACAATGTTATTAACGCCTTTTACATCGTCTGTGTTATCGGCACCGAGCAGATAAGGGATATTCTGGGCGTATCATATAAAAAGGAGAGCCCCGCGCTTATTAAAGCCTTCAACCGCGAATTTTACGATTTGGAAACCGGACTGTATAAGGACAGGGCAAACAGCAGTCACATTTCGCTTCATTCAAACATACTTCCGGCGTTTTACGGCTTTATAAAAAGCGGCAGCGAGCGGGCTGTAGGCGATTTTATAGTTAAGAAGGGTCTGAGCTGCGGAGTGTATATGGCGTACTTTCTGCTAAAGGCACTCTGCCGTCTTGGACGGCATACCGACGCTTACTCGCTTATAGTCTCGCAAGGCGAGCATTCGTGGTACAACATGGTCCGCGAGGGCGCAACCACCTGCTTTGAGGCGTGGGGCAAGGAGCAGAAGTGGAACACAAGCTTCTGCCATCCGTGGGCAAGCGAACCGATAAGCGTTCTGGCGGAGGACATTCTGCCAAAGCATCCCGAATTGGGGCGGATCGTTTACCGCAAAAGCCGATAGAGCAAAAATTAATAATTTTTCCGTCCATTTTAAGGAAAAAGCTATTGACAAAAGAGTTGCAATGTGATATCATTTTGATATCACATTGCGGTAAACTATATTTACGTGATAAGAAGGGGAATAGCCATGTTAAAAATCGAGCATCTTACAAAATCCTACGGCGACAAGGTTGCCGCTTCGGACATCTGCCTTCACATTCAGCCCGGGGAGATATACGCTTTTATCGGTCACAACGGCGCGGGCAAAACCACCGTTATAAAGTCCTGCTGCGGGCTTTTAAACTTTGAGGCGGGCGAGGTATATATCAACGGCAAGTCCATTAAAAAGGAGCCTATCGCCTGCAAGCGCGAGATGGCATATCTGCCGGATAACCCCGATTTGTATGAATATCTCACAGGCGTTAAGTATCTCAACTTTATCGCGGATATCTACGGCGTTTCCAAGGAAGACCGCAAGGCAAAAATGGATAAGTATGCCGAAATGCTTGGAATAGCCGGCGACTTAGGTCAGCCGATATCCTCCTATTCGCACGGAATGAAGCAGAAATTAGCAGTTATCTCCGCGCTTATTCACGACCCCAAGCTTATTATAATGGATGAGCCTTTTGTGGGACTCGACCCTGTTGCCGCTCACCAGCTTAAGGGCATCATGCGCGAAATATGCGACAACGGCGGCGCTATCTTCTTCTCGACCCACGTTTTAGAGGTTGCCGAAAAGCTTTGCGACAGGGTTGCCATAATCAAGCAGGGCAAAATAATCGCCAACGGAAGCATGGCTCAGGTAAAGGGAGACAGCTCGTTAGAGGACGTATTCTTAGAGCTTGCCGAAACCAATTCGTAATAAGAGAGGTTGCCTGTATGCTTAAACATCTTGTAAAAATAAAGCTTTTAGGGCTTTTAGGCTCTATGAGCGGAAAATCCGCCAAGGCTAAAAAGGGAATATCCAAGGGCAAGCTGGTTCTTCTGGCTGTACTCTATATTTATGTACTTTTCGTGTTCGGCTTTATGTTCGGCTCAATGTTTTCTGCGCTCACAGCGTTCAACACCATGGGCGTTGGCTGGATGTACTTTGCGATATACGCCATTGTAAGCTTTGTACTTATGATAATCGGCAGCGCGGCAATAGCCAAGACCCAGATTTTTGACGCCAAGGACAACGACCTGCTGCTTTCCATGCCGATACCGTCGTCGTATATAATCATATCCCGTATTCTGACTTTAGTTGTGTCTAACTTCGCCTACTTTCTCACAGTGCTTGTCCCTGCCGTTATAGTCTGGGCGACGTCTGTCGGGTTCAGCGTTTTGGGGATTATAGCCTTTGTGATTCTTTCGGCGGCGCTGCTGCTTCTTTCAACCGCCATGGGCGTGCTTATGGGATGGGTTATAGCTTTGGTATCAAGAAAAGCAAAGTCTAAAACTCTTATCAGTGTTATATTCACCCTTGGATTTCTGGTGGTGTATTTCTACTTCTACAGCTCTGCACAGAAGTATTTAGAGCTTATTGTTCAGAACGGCGCGGTTATCGCCGGAAAGCTTAAAACAGCCCTGCCGCTTTACTGGTTCGGTTCTGCTATCTCAGACGGCAACTTGGTTTATATGCTGCTTGCCGCGCTTGTCTGCATAGTGCCGTTTGTAATAGTATTTCTGGTGCTTTCCAAGACCTTTAACCGCATTATTGCTGACTCGCACTCGACCGTGCGAATCAAGGAGAAAAAGGTGCGGTTCGACGCGGTATCACCCAAAAAGGCACTTATTCGCCGCGAGGTAAGCCACATTTTTGCCAGCGCACCCTATCTTCTTAACTCCGGTCTGGGAGTTATCATGGGAATAATAGCGGCTGTGTTTGTTATCATCAAGAAAGATATGTTCGCGGTTATTTTTGCA
>USEH01000114.1 GCA_900553675.1 uncultured Ruminococcus sp.
TCCTCACTGCTTCTGATGTATGCCAGCGGATATGCCTGTTTTTTGGCATAAATAAACTCGATCTCTCCCTTGCTCTGCAATGCCTTATGTGCCTGTCTTAAGGCGATCAGACGTTTGACTTCACTCCGCAGGGATGTCTCATCTTCCATCTGCGCTCTGGCATTTGGTCTGTCATCACTCTTATCCAATGGAATATAAAGCAGTTCCGGTTTGGAACTTCCAAAACCGGCATTTAACGAATCATCCCACTGCATTGGGGAACGGGAGCCGGTTCTTCCAAACCCTCCCTCTACTGAAGTCAGCCCTTCCACATAACGCATACCGATCTCATCTCCATAGTAGATAAACGGCGCTCCCGGCATCGTTAAAAGGAAGGCGAATGCGACCTTTTGTTTTTCGCCTTTTATAGTTCTTGCCAGTCTGTCCATATCGTGATTGCCGGAGGGTATGCAGATAAGCCCCTTTTTCTCGCTCTTGGCATAATTCTCGATATATTTGGAGACAAACTCGGAAACGTCGCCCTTGCCGCGTGATGAAAAGAAAGGCTCAGCGCAGCGGAAAAGGTCGTTATAATGTGAGGGACCAAAGTGCAGTAAAAAGTCCATGTGGAATCCGCCCTGCAAGGATTTATCAGGCTCGCCCCATTCCGAAACCATTGCCGCTTCGGGAAACTCGCGGTTCAGAAATTCTCTCACGTTCTGCCAGAGCTTTATTGTTCCCTTGCCGTCTTCATCGTGCTTTACAAGCGAGCCTGCCATGTCCACGCGGAAGCCGTCGCAGCCCATTTTCAGCCAGAACCGCATAATGTTTTTAAGCTCATCTAAAGTCGCCTTTGGTCCTTCGTCGTCCGGCGACTGCTGCCAAGGTCTGTCACACTTATAAAAGCCGTAATTAAGGGCAGGCTGATGTGAGAAGAAGTTGACCGCACACACACCGTCTCTGTCAGAGATTCCCTTTATCGAGCCCATTCCGGCGGGCTCCTCCCAGATGCTGTCCGTCCAGACATAGCGGTCGGTGTACTCGTTCCTTTCCGCCTTCATAGACTCTCTGAACCACTTATGGTCAACCGAGGTGTGCCCCGGGACAAGATCTAAAAGAATGTGCATATCCCGCTTGTGGACTTCTTTGAACAGCCTTTTCAGGTCTTCGTTGCTGCCGTATCTGGGAGCTGCCTTGTAGTAATCCGAGACGTCATATCCCGCATCACCGAACGGAGACTCAAAGCAGGGGTTCATCCAGATTGCGTTGCAGCCAAGCTCTTTTATGTAGTCAAGGCTTTGTATAATACCCTCAAAGTCGCCGATACCGTCGGCGTTGGTGTCCTTAAAGGACTGCGGATAAATCTCGTAAAAAACAGCGTTGTCTAACCACTTTGGCATAGCTTTGTCTCCTTTTATTTCTGTGATGATTTGTAAAGACTTATCTCCGCGATGTTGCAAAGGTGCTCGCCTCCGCCTGTCGGGACATCATAGCGCAGATATCTGAAATTATAAGCTTTATCTAAGAATACATAGTTGAAGCCGGATGTCGGAGCAGACGTCACCTCGTAAAGCTCCGTCCACTTTTTACCGTCCTTCGAGCCGTAGAACTTACCGCCGGTCATTCTGCCCTCAAAGCCGGTGCGCGGCGCATAGGCGATAACGTCAAACTCGGCAGTGTTGCCCCTGTCGATTTCCAGCCAGCCATCCTCAACGCCGTCGAAGAAGGTCAGAGTGTCGCCGTCAACCGCCTTGTCGGCAGTGTCCGCGCCGTTGTTCCAAGGAGTCGAGCCGGTTACGGTGGGATTATCCATCGGGACAGCTTCAAGGCTGATATCGCCCATCTCCACACCGCCGACAACATAGGTCGTGACGGACTGCGGCGCAAGCTCTGCTACAAAGCCCTTGCCGTAGGTGTAGATGTCGTCAAGTTCCTGCCAATGCTCGCCCTGCTCCATCGTTCCGCTCGTGCGGTAAGCCCTGACGGTATCGCCCACCGTCTTCATCTGCGAAAGGCTGATGTTGGCGTTTTTAGGCTTATCCGACTTGTTCATAACCACTATTGAAAGCTCCTTGGTTTCGGGATTATACGCCGCAAGCGAATCCCCGCCGCAGTGGATAATGGTAGAGCCGGGACGGATAAATCGTGAAAACTGACCAAAGGCATAGTACTTCTGGGTGAGGATTACATCTTTATTGTCGTGGTCGCACACAGCCGTTCCCCAGAAGCCGGCGGTAATGTCTATCATGCCCGAATCCTGCTTGCCGTTGTAGCCGTCCTTACTGATGTGCTTGTCGATTACCTGCCACAGCACCCATGCCGACGGCGAAAGCGCATTTATATCCGAGATTATCTTTTCGCTCAGCCAAAGTGCGGGACCCATTTCGCCATCGCAGACGGTGCCGTTGCCGTCAACCTCGCTCATCCACATATTAAAGCCTTCATCGCGGGCAAGCTGACCCAGCTCGCCTATTCTGGTCGGGTTATAGGTATGAGTGTTTATCCTGCCGATGGAAGCCTTTGCCTTATCGGAATAGCTCAGATACTCGTTGATTTGCAGCTCGGTGCTGGTTTCGTCGCTGGCGGAAACTATGACGTTGCCGAGGTCGTAGTTTTTCAGAGCGTCGTATGTAAGCTCGATGATATCCGACTGGCTCTTGCCCGCGTCGAAGTGGCAGCCCTCCTGCTTGTTGCTGCCGTACCACCAGAAGTTGGTGTTGGGCTCGTTCATCGGGGCAACGCTTGCAACGGTTATATCAAGCTTGTTTTGAATATAATCGGTGACGTGCGCAAGATACTCCGCAAATTCCTTGTAGCAATCGTCCTTAAGATTGTTGACGTTGCCGTCCCGTCCGCCGGAGGAGCATCCGCTGACCGTCATAAAGTAGGGCGGAGAGTTGGAAAAGACCTCAACCAAAGCGTTATCCCCTGCCGCCTTATAGGCACGCTTTAAGACGTTGAGCTGGTTTTTGTCAGCCTTGTAATCATACTCGTATTTCTGCTTTTTTTCGTTCCAATAGAGCCACCCGGGAACCTCGGAGTCGGTTCTTGTTATATGATTGTGCTCAGGATCGTCACCGCCGCCGATGTTATAGCGCATGATGTTGAGGCGCAGACCGTCTTCCCCGAAGAAAAGGTCAGCCGTCAGCTGAGCAAGCTTGTCGGAATAGCCGACTCGGTTTGCCCACCAGCAAAGGCTTGTTCCCCAGCCCTCAAATTTTCCGCCGTTCATCACGGAAGCGTTCAGCGGAGAAACGCTTATGGTTGTATCAATATTCACGTCTTCAGGCTTCACAATGTTTCTCTCCTCCATCGGCACGCTTTCGGGTGTTTTTTCGTTTTTGTTATTGCTGTCCTTCGCGCCGCAGCCGCTTGCCGAAATAAGGATACACGCGCAGAGTGCCAAGGAAACCGCTCTTTTAAATATCTGTTTCATAATCCCTCCAAGTTTAATTATTTTGTATAATTATAGCATTATGGAAGGCAAATATCAAGAGACTATATAAAAAACAGCAGAATATATCAACCTCTGCTGTTTAATATGTTCATATAATTTATCTATCTGTGATACAGCCTGCTTATCGGCTTATAAACGATATAGCAAAGGAAAGCTTCAAGAATACCCTTGCAGAATGTGAATGTCACGTTGAATATAAGCAAGCAGTTGAAAAGCGCGTTGTCGGTGGGAGCCGAAGCCGCCGCCGGAAGAATCGCCTTGTACATCTCTATTATAGAGTCCAGCGGGAGCTTGTATATAACCACATATGCAGGATATACAAAGAAGTAGTTGAGCGGCAGGCTGACTACAGACATCAGCAAGGCTCCGCAAAGGCTTGCGATTATCGCGCCGGTTCTGGTGTGCTTGAATTTATATATCAGACCCGCCGAAAATACGAACACAGACCCTAGAAGGAAGTTGCACAGCTCGCCCACTCCCATTGATGTTCCGAAGGGAATGTGAATCAGATTTTTGATAAACTCAATAGCTATCCCCCACGTAGGACCCAGCACAAAGGTTCCTATCAGCGCGGGGATGTCGGAAACGTCCAGCTTCACAAATGAAGGTATTATCGGCAGTGAGAACTCTAAAAACTGCAAAACGAATGCCACAGCCGAAAGCATGGCACAGGCGGATATTGAGCGAATCGAGATTTTTTCGGTTTTACGGTCGTTTATACGGTCGTTTTTACGACTAGTCATATCAAATACTCCTTTACAAATGAAAAAGCCCGAAGCAATTGCTTCGGGCTGCATGCGCATAATCGCACAAATGCCTTGAACTCGGCGATTTATACGCCAAATTCAATCTTCTCCCATCCAGACTTTAACTGTCGGTTCCGGAATTGCACCGGTATCAAAAACAAATCATTGTTCGTCGCGGACTATACCGCCGATCGGGAATTTCACCCTACCCCGAAGATAAATATAAAATTTTGATAAGACGATTACTCCTCGTCGCCTTCAATGCTTTCGATATCGAATTCCAGATGCTCACCGCAGTTGGGACATTCGATAGAACCTTCGTTTACCATTTCCTCGGTAAGCTCGATGGTGTCGCCGCAGTTGGGGCATACAGTCTCAAACTCGCAGCAGTCGTCGTCATCGCAGCAATCACAATCGCAGTCGCAATCATCATCGCAGCAGCAATCGTCATCTTCGTCGTCCTCATCGTCTTCACCGTAAAGGTCTTCCTCGATGTCGGAAACGTCCTCATCGATGGTTTCGCAGAACTCTACGATATCATCAACATCGGCATCTATTGTGTCAACGGTGGTGCATATCTCCTCTAAAAGCTCCTGCATTGCCTTTAAAACTCTGCCGGTAGGCTCGGAAGCGTCGATATTAAGACCGTCCATAAGACCCTTAAGATACTGCGCTTTTTCGGATAGAATCATAATGTTTCTCCTTTCAGGATAAAACCTATCAGTTAGATCTCTGCATATACTCGCCGGTTCTGGTGTCGATTCTGATAACATCGCCTTCGTTGATGAACAGCGGAACCTTTATCTCAGCGCCGGTTTCGAGGGTTGCGGGCTTGGTTGCATTGGTTGCGGTGTTGCCTGCAAAGCCGGGGTCGGTCTGAGTAACGGTAAGGTCCACAAAGAAGGGAGGCTCAACGCCGAATACCTTGCCCTTATAGGAAAGGATGGTGCAGACCATGTTTTCCTTAACGAACTTGAAGTTGTCTCCAACGTCGTTAGGGCTTACGGGAATCTGCTCGTAGGTTTCGGAATCCATGAAGTAGTAAAGCTCGCCGTCGGTGTAGGAATACTCCATATCTCTTCTTTCAATAAAGGCTGTGGGGAATTTTGCGGTGGGGTTGTAGGACTTTTCAACAACAGAGCCTGTTAAAACGTTCTTGGTCTTGGTTCTTACAAACGCTGCTCCCTTACCGGGCTTAACGTGCTGGAACTCGATAACCTGCATTACGTTGCCGTCCTCTTCAAATGTTACACCGTTTCTGAAATCACCTGCTGTGATCATAAAATTGTGTCCTCCGTTTCTTTAGGGCAGCTTAATATATGATCCGCCCATTTCAAATTTATTAGTTTTTTTGCCGCAGAGCTTATACCTGCGGAAGATTACATTCTATTGTAACCTAAAATCGAAAATAATGCAAGGGGTTTTAGCAAAGAAATGAATTTTTTATGCTATTTTTTATTCCTTATTCAAAAAATCAAAGAGTAATCAGCGATTTTTCGGCAAGTGTCATATTAACGCAGCCGTCCTTCTTGACGATAACAAAGTCTTCAATTCTCACGCCGAACTCATCCGGGATATAAATTCCCGGTTCAACGGTGATTATCATGTTCTCCTTAAAGACATGCTCGCTCAGATACGAAGCATTGGGAGCCTCGTGGATCTCCATTCCCACGCCGTGACCTAAAGAATGTCCGAACAGCTCGCCATAACCGGCATCCTTTATGATATCCCTTGATACCTTGTCAAGCTCCTTGCCCTTAATGCCCTCCTTAACGGCGGCAATGCCCTTAAGCTGTGCTTCAAGGACGATATTATAAACCTGCTCCATCTTTTCGGTAGGCTTACCAACGCAGACTGTTCTTGTCATGTCGCTGTGATATCCGTCGTAGGTTGCGCCGTAGTCCATCAGAACAAAGCTGCCTTCTTTTACAACGGTATCTCCGGGCACGCCGTGAGGCAAAGACGTATTTGCGCCGGTCAGCGCGATGGTGTCAAACGACAACGCCTCTGCGCCGTTGCGAAGCATGTAGTAATCAAGGCAGAGCCCGATTTCCTTTTCGGTAACGCCCGGCTTGATGAAGTTGAGAACATTCTCGAAAGCGGCTTCGGCAATTCTCTGAGCCTTTATCATCTTGTCCAGCTCGTCCTGAGTTTTTACTATTCTAAGTTCGCCTATAGCCTTGCTTAAAGCAGACGACGAAACGATAACCGCCGCAGTAATTCTCTCCTTATAGGTGTTGAGCTGTGAAACTGTCATGGTGTCGCTTTCGATAGCAACCGTCTTAGCTCCGTGCTTCTCCAAGAGAGCGTTTATCTGGTCAAACAGCTTTTCCTGCAAAATGACCTCTGCGCCCTTTACCTTCTTGGTGGCAGCTTCGATATAGCGGAAGTCGATGATAAGGTATGCCTTGTCCTTGAATGCCAGAACAGTTCCCGCAGAGGACTTCATTCCGGTGAAATATCTGCGGTTGACGTCGCCGGTGATAAGTGCGGCATCGATATCGGCGGGCAGTACTTCAAAAAGTCTTTCAAATTTGTTCATAATTATATCATCCTTTCATATTATTCCAAAAAACTTAGGTAGGATTTTTTCATAGCAAGTGCGTCGAACGACTGCGTTCCTGCGCTTTCGCATATA
>USEH01000115.1 GCA_900553675.1 uncultured Ruminococcus sp.
TGTTTCAGCCTGCGAGAGGGACGGCGTAACGCTTATCTGCGTCACACTTAACGACCCTAACGACTGGTACGACCATAACAGGCTTTACGACTACGGCTATTCGCTTATAGCAAACAGAACCTTGGAGGGCGTTTCCCTCAAGGTTCCTTGCGTCGGAGGGATAGATGAGTTTCTGCCCGCCGGCAGTGAGGATATAATGCTGCCGCTGTTTGAGGACGATTTGAAAAACGTCGAGCGCAGGATAACTATGCAAAGGTTTATATATTTGCCGGCGCAGAGCGGACATGCAGTCGGAAAGGTCACATATTATCTCGACGGAAAGGTAATTGCTCAGCGGGATATAGTTTTGGAATAAATCAAAATTTGACATAAAGGATATTTTCAGATGGAAGAAAGAATACAGAAAATAATAAGCGGCTCCGGTCTTACCTCCCGCCGCAAGGCGGAGGAGCTTATAGAGCAGGGAAGAGTTAAAATAAACGGCAGACCCTGCAAGCTTGGAGATAAGGCGGATCCGCTTAAAGACATTATCAGCGTAGATGGTGAAAACCTTGTCATCGAGCGCAAAAAGGAATATACCTACCTTATGATGAATAAGCCGCGCGGGTATGTCACCACTGTAAGCGATGAGCTGGGCAGAAGGTGTGTTATGGATCTGCTTGAAGGTGTTGACAAGCGCGTATATCCTATAGGAAGACTCGACCGCAACTCGGAGGGCTTATTGCTTTTCACCAACGACGGTGCTTTTGCAAACTCCATAATGCACCCAAGCTGTCATATAACCAAGACCTACCGCGTTACGGTGCGTCCCGACATCACCGAGGAACAGCTTATCCGGCTTGAAAGCGGAGTTACCATAGACGGCAAACGAACACTTCCGGCGTCGGCTCAGGTGCTGACCAAGGAAGAGGGCAGGGTGGTTCTGCAAATCACTATAAAAGAGGGCAGAAACCGTCAGATAAGAAAGATGTGCGAGGCTGTGGGCTTGGAGGTTGCAAGGCTGAAACGAACCTCTTTGGGACCGATAAAGCTTGGTATGCTGAAACCTGGCACCTTCCGCGAGCTTACCCCGCAGGAGCTGACGGCTTTAAGAAATGCAATAAACAAGGGGATGGCACAGAATGCTTCAGATTCTAAAGCAGGAAAATAAGCAGGGCTATTCGCAAAAGATCTCTGAATTGGGTCTTGACCCTGAAAAAATCAGTATTTCGGAAGCCACTGAGGGCGATAAGGTAACCGGCTTTGGTATATATGAGTTTTTGGGTAATTCAATTGTAATTCACTGCATAGAGCCGCAGGACAATCTTGTTTTATTCGACGGTATCGCAAGAAGCGTTATGTTTTTGGCAGTGCTGAAAGGAATAGAAAAGGCGGAGTATCGCGGGAATACTCGAAAGAATGCCGTTCTTTTAAGATTCATAACCGATGAAAAACCTTATCTCGAACCTATATCATCAGTATTCAACGGCTGCGAAGGGTGCAGACATAACAAGAACAAGTGAAAGGCGGCAAACAGAATGAACGACGCGAATTACACCATGCTATGCGACTTTTACGAGCTTACCATGGGAAACGGCTATTTTGAAAAGGGCTATAAGGACAAAGTATGCTATTTCGACGTGTTTTACAGAAACGTTCCGGATAACGGGGGATTTGTTATTGCCTGCGGATTGGAGCAGGTGATTGATTACATAAATAATCTACATTTTTCCGAGGAGGATATTTGCTATCTTCGCTCTAAGAAAATTTTCTCAGAAGCATTTCTCGATTATCTTGCAGACTTTAAGTTTGAGGGCGATATCTGGGCTGTTTCTGAGGGAACAATAGTTTTCCCGAACGTTCCGATAATGACTATCCGCGCTCCGGCGATTCAGGCACAGCTTATCGAGACCTTTGTTTTGCTTACGATAAATCATCAATCGCTTATAGCAACCAAAACCTCACGAATCGTGCGTGCTGCCAATGGCAGAGCTATTTCTGAATTTGGTTCCCGCCGCGCTCACGGACCTGACGCTGCGGTTTTAGGCGCACGTGCTGCATATATAGCGGGTGCCGCCGGAACAGCCTGCGCACTTACTGATGAGCTTTATGGCGTCCCTGCAACCGGAACGATGGCTCATTCTTGGGTGCAGATGTTTGATTCGGAATACGAAGCCTTTAAGGCTTACTGCGAGGTTTACCCCGACAGCGCAACTCTGCTTGTGGATACCTACAACGTTTTG
Source organism: uncultured Ruminococcus sp. (assembly GCA_900553675.1). Taxonomy (GTDB): domain Bacteria; phylum Bacillota; class Clostridia; order Oscillospirales; family Ruminococcaceae; genus Faeciplasma. The sequence goes on from USEH01000115.1 coordinate 2,223, forward strand.
AAAAGCGGTGTTCCGAATGCTATAAAGGCGTTCGACGAGGTTTTAAAGCCGCTCGGAAAGCGTCCCAAGGGCATAAGGCTTGATTCCGGCGATATAACCTATCTTTCTTGCAAGGCAAGGGAGATGCTTGATGAAGCCGGATATCCCGACTGCAAAATCGTCGCTTCAAACTCGCTGGACGAATATCTCATACGTGATATGCTTATTCAGGGCGCAAAGGTGGATTTATACGGCGTTGGCGAAAGGCTTATCACCTCAAAGTCATCAGCGGTTCTGGACGGCGTTTATAAGCTGGTTGCTGTTGAAGACGGCAAAGGAAACATCACGCCCAAAATAAAGATTTCTGAGAACGTTCAGAAGATTACAAATCCACACTTCAAAAAGGTTTACCGCCTGTATGACAACACTAATTTCAAGGCTGTGGCGGACTTACTTTGCGTCTATGACGAAACCGTTGACAACACCAAGCCGATTGAGATATTCGACCCCAACTATACATGGAAGCGGCAGACACTTGAAAATTATACCGCGCGTGAGCTTTTAATTCCGATATTTGTTGGCGGAAAGCTTGTTTATGAAAAGCCCAATCTTGAAGAGATAAGGGCGCACTGCCAGCGTGAGCTGGAAACCATGTGGGACTCTGTTCTTAGATTTGAAAATCCGCATGAGCATTACGTTGATCTTTCGCAAAAGCTCTGGAATATCAAGCAGGAGCTGCTGTCTTCAAATTCACATCACATAAAATAATGAAAAAATCGAGTTTTAATATTGCATTCGGCGGTATGATATCTGCCGTATGTGTAGTTCTGGAATTTTCGGTGGGGATTCTTCCGCTGTTTCTGTATATATTTCCGATGATATGTGCGCTTCTGATGAACGTACTTTTAGAGGAATGCGGCGTTAAGACAGCCTTGTGCGCATACGCAGGTACAGCGGTAATATCCATGATATTAGCTCCTGACAAGGAAGCTGCTTTGCTTTTTGCGGCGTTTTTCGGGTATTATCCCATAGTAAGAGCGTACATCATGAAGCTTAACGGCAAGGTGTTGAGAGTTATACTTAAGTTTGCACTGTTTAACATCGCCATGATATGCTCATACTTATTACTGATAAAGCTCATCGGGCTTGAGGCACTCGGATTTGAAAACATATGGTGGATGTGGGCGGGGCTTCTTGCGGGCGGTAATTTTGCGTTTTTGATGTTTGATATTATGCTCGACAGGATTCTGATAATTTACAATCGCAGATTCAGAGGAAAACTGTTCGGCAGCAGAAGAAGAAAAAAGTAGTATGAAAAAATTTGAATCAAAGTTTTTAACTCCAAAAAGAAAGAAAATAATACGCATAGTTTCACTGTGCGTGCTTGCAGTGGTTATGCTGCTTGTGACCGTAATCTGCATACCTCTTGTAAAAATGCTTTCAAGCGAAGAGGGAAGGCGAGGACTTGAAAAGCTTGTTGACGAAAACTATATTATGGGACTGTCGGTCTATCTGCTTATGCAGATGCTTCAGGTAGTCGTTGCTCTCATACCCGGAGGGGTTATACAAATACTCGGCGGAGTGCTTTTCGGCAAGCTTATGGGAACATTCTGGTGCGTATTGGGTATATTTATAGGAACAGTAATTGTTTTTATGGCGGTGCGCAAATTTGGCATGCCGGTCGTCGAAGCCTTTATAGACCAGAAGGGAATAAAGCGGTTTGAGTTTTTGAACAACTCAAAAAAGCTCGAGCTTGTTGTATTTATTCTGTTCCTGATCCCAGGCGTACCGAAAGACGTTCTGACCTATATTGCGCCGCTTACAAAGATAAAACCGATGAATTTCTTTGTTTTGTCCATGCTTGGACGACTTCCGGCGATAATACTTTCCACGGTTTTCGGTGCGACTCTGAGCGAGGGCAATATCTTTGAGGCTATAATAGTATTTGTAGTCGTAGCCATAGCAGGAGTCTTGGGCATATTATACAGCGACAAGGCAATAGCGGCAATCAAGCAAAAGCAGGAAATCTTACAGGACAAAATCCAGATAAAAAAATCGGAAAAAAATTAAAAAAATCACTTGACATTTTTAAAGAGTGATGGTATAATAATGAGCGTCGCTTGAAGTTGCGGCGTTATGCGGGTGTAGTTCAATGGTAGAATTCCAGCCTTCCAAGCTGGTCGCGTGGGTTCGATTCCCATCACCCGCTCCATTTTTATGCGTCTTTAGCTCAGCTGGATAGAGCAACTGCCTTCTAAGCAGTAGGCCGCAGGTTCGAGTCCCGCAAGACGCGCCACGAAATCGACAGACTTCGATAAGAGGTTTGTCGATTTTCTTTTTCCCTTTACTTTCACCAGACAATATGCTATACTGGCAACAGAAAAGGTTAAAGAAGGACAATCGAAATGATTTCAGCAAATATAAAAAATATCCCTTTGGTTTTCAAAACTGATGAAACAATATTTTCGCCCAAGGCTGTTGACACCGGAACCCTGGCAATGCTTTCTGTAATTGACTTTTCACCTAATGATAAAGTGCTTGACTTAGGGTGCGGGTATGGAGTAGTTGGCATTCTTGCAAGCAAACTCATAGGCGGCGAAAATGTTAGTATGTGCGATATATCCGAAACGGCAGTGCAGTATTCAAAAATCAATGCAGAGCTTAATCAAATAAAGAATGTTGATATTAAAGTAAGTGATGAATATGAAAACATTGAGGACAGCGACTTTACTTTAATTCTATCAAATCCGCCGTATCATACCGATTTTTCGGTTGCAAAGAAATTTATTGAGGGCGGTTATAAACGGCTTGTTTTTGGCGGACGGATGGTTATGGTAACAAAGCGTCTTGAATGGTACAAAAATAAGCTTACTTCCGTATTTGGCGGGGTAAAGGTGCGTGAGATTGACGGTTATTATGTCTTTATTGCTGAAAAAAGAGTGAATAAGTGCAATAAGCCGTCTGATAACAGAAAAATGCTGTCAAAGAAGCTGGAACGCAAATTAAAAGTATAGAAAGGTTAGTTTATGATTAAGCAGGCAACTCAAAAAGATGTGCCGATTCTTGCGAAACTGGCGATTCAAATGTGGAACGACAATACATTGTCCGGATTGGAGTCGGAATTTTCGGATATCATTGGCAGTGAGAATGCAGCGTGCTTTATTAAATATGTCGAGGATAAACCGGTAGGCTTTGCTCAGTGCCAGCTCAGATATGATTATGTTGAGGGCACAGAGACATCACCCGTCGGCTATCTGGAGGGAATCTTTATACAGGAAGAATTCCGGCATATGGGATTTGCAAAAGAGCTTTTGCAAAAATGCGAGAAGTGGGCAAGCGGCAAAAAATGCTCCGAATTTGCAAGTGATTGTGAACTAAATAATATAGACAGCATAAAATTCCACTTAGCAATGGGATTTGATGAAGTTAACCGCATTATTTGCTTTAAGAAGAATCTGGGCTGAATTGACAAATTACACATAAGGCTTTGAGAAAAGTCCTTGTAAAGCGCGTCGAGGAGGAAGTCAACAAGTAATTTGATGTTTTTTCAGCTTAAGCTATACCTATAATCATAAAAACCGGCGCATAATCCTGCATTGGGGATTATGCGCCGGTTCTATAATGAAATCAATCGGAAAGTGATAATATCATCATCCTTCAGCATTTCTGGCTTCACGCTCGGCTCTTACAAGCTGCCGCTCTGCGTATAACATTCTATATTCAGCAGGGGAGACGTTCTCCTGCTTTTTAAACACCGCACAAAAATAGCTGCAATCGTTGTAGCCGACTGCCTTAGAGATATCGTTGATGGAAAGCGAGGTATCAAGAAGAAGATTTTTTGCCTCATACAATCTCTTTTTGGTGAGATGCTCAAAGGGACGCATATTCATACATTCGCGGAAGATTCGGCAGATATACTGCGGCGAAAGGTTTACGATGCGCGAAAGGTCGGTCAGCGAGATATCCATAGCATAGTTTTTATCGATGTATTCGATAATCGATTTAAGCTGCTCCATTCTATGGTTCTCCCTCGGAGAAGACGGGCAGGAGATGGTTCTGTTAAGCTCGACAAGGAAGGAATATAAAAGTCCGGAATTGGTATATCCCGAATGGATGTTGGGGGAGTGGATAGCCTTAAGCATTTTCTCCCACTGACGCTCCAGACCGGTCATATCAACCGCCTTGAAAACCGTGGGGACGTTAAGTCCAAGATTGAAAAGAATCTGATCGACAGAAGCTCCCGAAAATGACACCCAGTGTGTCTCCCAGTTGCTGCCGTCCTTGGCTCTGTATTCGTGAGGGTAGTATGCAGGAAGGAAGAAACCGGTGCATTTCGGTATTTTATACTCTTCACCGTCGATTATAAGCACGCCCTCGCCGCGCGCGGTATATATCACCTGATGATAAACATGACCGGTAGGCCTTGTGCAGTGGCGTTCAGGGTCGGTAGCTCCTACGCCGGTAACATATAGGGGCAGCTTTACTTCATCGCCCAAAAGGGCAAAATAAAATTCTTGCATTTTTTATGACCATGTCTGCAGTAGATGTAAGCGGATGGGGAAGTATCGCAGCACATGCAGAGGAAGCGGTGAGCGTCGGAGCTTTTGAAGT
>USEH01000116.1 GCA_900553675.1 uncultured Ruminococcus sp.
ACCATGCCCGAAACCATGAGCGTTGAGCGCAGAAAGCTTCTGGCGGCATACGGTGCCGAAATAGTGCTTACCGAAGGATCCCGCGGGATGAGCGGAGCTATAGAAAAGGCAAACGAGATAGCTTCAAGCACTACGGGAAGCTTCATTCCGGGGCAGTTTGAAAATCCTTCAAATCCGAAAGCTCATTTTGATACCACCGGTCCCGAAATTTGGAGAGATACCGACGGCGAGGTTGATATATTCGTTGCCGGAGTGGGAACAGGCGGAACAATAAGCGGAGTGGGGGAGTATCTTAAATCGCGCAAGCCTGAGGTAAAAATCGTGGCTGTAGAACCGGCGTCGTCCCCGCTTATTTCTAAGGGATATTCCGGCGCGCACGGCTTGCAGGGAATAGGCGCAAACTTTATCCCCAAAAACCTGAATTTGGATGTCGTTGACGAGGTGATAGCCGTAACCGACGAGCAGGCGTATGCCGGCGGCAGGGCAATTGCAAAAGAGGAGGGAATACTTGTTGGTATATCAGCAGGAGCGGCACTTCACGCCGCCGCCGAGCTTGCCAAGCGTCCCGAAAACAAGGGCAAGAAAATAGTAGTGCTTCTGCCTGATACAGGGGACAGATATCTTTCTACTCCGATGTTTGATTAAATCGCGATATGCTAAAAGCGGAGAGCCATTTTTGCATCCGTTCTTCGCTTTAGGCATTCGTTTAAAGAAAGGCTGGATAACGTGAATATATACTCAATAGGCGAAAACATCCGCAAACGCCGTCAGGAAAAGAAGCTTCGGCAGGAGGATTTGGCAGAGCTGTGCAATCTGAGCGCAAACTATATAGGAATGATAGAGCGCGGCGAAAAGCTGCCGTCCCTCAAAACCTTCATAGATATAGTAAACGCATTGGAGGTATCGGCGGACGAGATTCTCTGCGGAGCGGTAAAAACCGGCTACACCGTAAAGGAATCAAAGCTTGCGTCAAGACTCGAAAACGTCTCGGCAGAGGATAAAGCAAGGATATATGATGTTGTCGAAACGATGCTCCGCCACTCCAAAAAGAAGAAATAGCCGCAGTCGCCCAAAAAGCTGCTGCGGCTATTATTATGTCCTATTTACCGTAGTATTTTTGCGCAAACCTTACAGTATCCATGGCGTCCTTGGCATAGAAATCCGCGCCAATCATGTCGGCGTATTCCTGATTAAGTACCGCACCGCCAACAACCGTTGTGATTTGCGGGTCGTAATCCTTTAAAAGCTTTATGGTTGCCTCCATTGAGGGCACTGTAGTAGTCATAAGCGCGCTGAGTCCAACCAGCTTGCAGCCTGTTTCGATGACCTTGTCAAGAACCCTCTGCGGCTCGACGTCCCGCCCTAAATCGTAAACCGTAAAGCCGTAGCTTTCCAGCATTACTCGCACGATGTTTTTGCCGATGTCGTGGATGTCCCCCTTAACGGTTGCAATGATGAACCTGCCCGAATCGTCCGCCGACTCCTTTGGGATGACTGCTTTAACCTCCGCGAATGCGGCAGTTGCGGCGTCGGCACTCATTAAAAGCTGAGGCAGAAACGCCTTGTGACGCTCAAACTGTCCGCCGATGTCGTTGAGTGCGGGGATGATATGCTCGTTGATAACACTCAGCGGCTCAGCTGTTTTCAAAAGCTCGCGCGCAAGCTCTGCCGATTTGTCTTTAAGACCTTTTACTATCGCCTGAGCAAGAGTAATATCAACGCTTACCGTTGTGCTTTGCGCAGGCGTATCGCCGCTTTGAGATGTGTGCGCAATGTAATCCGAGCAGGCGGTATCAAGATCGTGGAGTGCGCGGAAAGCGTAATAAACATCCATCATCGCCGCGGAGCGTGGATTCATAATAGCGCAGTTCAGACCGTTTTCAAGCGCACAGGCAAAGAAAGCGGTGTTTATTTTCTCCCTTTCGGGAAGCCCGAAGGAGATATTTGATACTCCAAGGCTGGTTTTAATTCCCATGCCATGCATAATCCGAACCGCCTCCAGCGTTACAAGCGCGCTTTTTGAATCGGATGAAACTGTCAGGCAGAGCGGGTCGACTATGATATCGCAGCTGTCAATTCCGTATTCCTTCGCCGTTTCGATAATACGCTTAGCGATATCCACCCGCCCCTGAGCGGTTGTCGGGATTCCTTGCTTGTCCATAGTCAGCGCGATTATTGCGCCGCCGTATTTTCTGGCAAGCGGAAAGACTTTAGCCATGCTCTCCGGCTCGCCGTTTACAGAATTGATCAGCGGCTTGCCGTTGTATATCCGCAAAGCCTGCTCCAATGCCGCAGGATTGGCAGTGTCGAGCTGTAAGGGAAGGTCAGTCACCGACTGCACCGCCACGACCGTGGATTTGAGCATTTTAACCTCGTCAATCTCCGGAAGACCAACGTTTACGTCCAGAATGTGCGCGCCGGCATCAGCCTGAGCCGCAGCCTCGCCGATGATGTAGCCCATATTTTCGCTTCTCAAAGCTTCCTTAAGCCTTGGCTTGCCGGTGGGGTTGATTCGCTCGCCGATAAGAATGGGCTGGTCGTCTATTCTTACGGCGTGGGTATATGAAGAAACCACCGTCAGATGCTTTTGCGATATCGGCTTAACCGGAATGTCCTTGGTCTTTTCAATGGTTTTTTTGATAAATTCGGGAGTAGTGCCGCAGCATCCGCCCAGAATCGACACTCCCTTTTTGGCGAGAGAAACCATATATTCGGAAAATTCCTCCGCCGAAACGTCGTAAACAGTGCTGCCGTTTTCGACCCTCGGCAGACCTGCGTTCGGCATGGCAATAATCGGGGTAGACGATACCGCCGCAAACTCATCGACAATTTCAAGCGCAACGTCCGGACCGAACGAGCAGTTAAGCCCGAATGCGTCCACCCTCAAGCCTTCAAGAATAGCGACCATAGCTGCAACCGAAGCACCTGTCATCAGCTTTCCTTGTCTGTCGTAGGCGTTGGAGACGATTACCGGCAGCTTGCAGCTTTCCTTAGCCGCGATAACAGCCGCCTTAGTCTCGTGGCAGTCGTTCATAGTCTCTATTATAATAAGGTCGGCTCCAAGCCGGGCGGCAAGACGGATGTTGTCGGAATAGATTGCAACCGCCTCTTCAAAATCAAGGTCGCCCAAAGGAGCCATCAGCCGCCCTGTTGGTCCGATATCAAAGGCGATATACCTGCCTTCAAACCCCGATACCGCCTTTTTCGCAATATCCATAGCAGCTTCTATCAGCTCGCGCCAGTTCTGCTGCTTCGAGCGGTTTATGCCAAAGGTGTTAGTTGTGATGATATCGCATCCGGCTTCAAGGTACTGCCTGTGTACGTCCATGACCTCCTGCGGATGGGATAAATTCCAGTCCTCAGGAGCTTCTCCTCCTGCAAGACCCTTCGCCTGAAGCATAGTGCCCAAGCCTCCGTCGAAATACAGCCTTTCGGATTTTATTCTTTGCAAAAGTGTGTTCATAAAAAAGCCTCCATTTTAGGGATATCTGCGCTTGAAAATATCCCGACTCGGTAGTATAATGTCAGTATATTCTTGAATTTAGGAGAACCACAAATGAAAATAACAATAGTCAATTTCAGCGGCAGAAAAAACGGCAACTGTCAAGAAATTTCAAAGGTTATAGCAGATGTTCATTCTGTCGACGATACAAATGTATACAATTTCTGCAATATCAAGCTTGCCCCCTGCGGCAAATGTGAATATGAATGCTTTAACCTCGAAAAACAGTGCCCCTATCAGTCGGACGGCGTTTATGATATGTATGACAAGATAACCCAAAGCGACCTTGCATACTTTATCCTGCCGAACTACTGCGATTATCCCAACGCCAACTATTTTATCTTCAACGAGCAAAGCCAGTGCTTTTTCCAACGCCACGAGCAGCTTCTTGATAGGTATTTGAACGTAAAAAAGCGATTTGTCGTTGTTAGCAACACCCAAACGCAGAATTTCATCACCGCGCTGAGCTATCAGATACCGGAAGGGGAAAGTCCGGATATTCTTTTTCTTCCGGCAAAAATGTATAAGAAAATAAGCATTGATGGTGACCTGATGACCTCATCCCAAGCTAAAAAAGCGGTAGAAGCGTTCTGTCAAAAATAATCAGCAATTAATCCCCATAACCGCCGTGATGGATTTTTTGGGAGTCATAAGCAAAGAACTGCTAAGCGTTATTCCCAAAAGCCGTCCGGCGTTTACTGTCTCTAAAACCTTCGGCTGAAGCTCCAAGGGGAAATCCCCATAGCCGGGGCTGAACCTTGTGCGGCAGTCAAGACCTCTTGCAAGAATCTCATTCACCCTGTCGCAAGCTGCCTCGGCAAGAGCTGAAGCTATGCCGTCGGAGATAAAATGCTCTGCCGCCGAAAGGGAATAAAGCTTCATAAGATGTCGGTCTACACCCATGCCGATTGTCACAGCAAAGATAAACGCTTCCTTTGCGCCGCCGAGGTTATTGTATAAATCAAGGCTTTTAAACTCCCCGAAGCCAAGGTCGATAACGCCCTCGCGGGGATAGCTTGTCTTAACTCTCGCAGCGGAATACCTGCACTGAACAACCTTTCTCAGCTCCGATTCGCATTTGGCAATGGTATCGTCGGTGTAGCCCTTTTTGGTTTTCAGACGCGCTGCAAGCTCAAGCGAATCTATAACTATCTCGCTCTGCGGGATTTCGCCGTAAATAATACTGCCGGTCATGCTATTATCTCGGAAAGGTTTGCCTTTATCGCAGCCGCAACATCAGGCTTGTTCATGGAATAAACGTGAACAGCGTTGATTCCGTTGGCGTAAAGGTCTATAATCTGCTCGGTGGCATAGGCGATTCCTGCCTGCTTCATGGCGGCGGGATTGTCGCCGTATCGGTCAACGATTCTTACAAATCTTTGCGGCAGGGCAGAGCCGGATATCGACATCAGCCTTTTTATCTGAGACGCACTTGTAACCGGCATTATTCCCGCGACTACGGGAACATTCACCCCCGCACGATAGAGTCGATACAGAAAATTATACAGGATGTTGTTGTCGAAAAACATCTGAGTGGTAAGAAACTCGCAGCCGCAGTCCACCTTGATTTTTAAAGCCTCGATGTCCTTTGCTCCGCTTTCGCTTTCGGGGTGACCCTCGGGGTAGCACGCCCCACCGATGCAGAAGCCGCCGAAATCGCGGATTTCACTTATAAGCTCGCTGGCATGGTGATAGCTTATCTCAGAGCGGTTAAAGCCATCAGGAATATCCCCGCGCAGGGCAAGGACGTTTTCTATTCCAAGCTCGCGGAGCTGTGTCAGCCGCTCGTGTATAGTCTCCCTGTCGGATGAAACGCAGGTAAGGTGAGCAAGCGGAGTGACCTTTCTTTCCATCAGCTCTCGGCATATGTTGAAGGTGTATTTAGATGTTCCGCCTCCCGCGCCGTAGGTAACGCTCATGTAGCTTGGTTCAAGCTCGGCTATTTTTAAAGCCGCCGCTGTCACGGTTTCGTATGTGTCCTGCGTTTTGGGAGGGAACACCTCAAATGAAAGGCTCGGCTTGGAGTCGTTAATAATCTGTGAAATTGTCATGAAAAACTTCCTTTCAGTGAATGAAATTGAGGGGCAGGGGATATCCCGCTAAATGTTATGCGCTGAAAAGTTCGCGCGCACAAGTATCCGCGATTCGCCGTCGGCAATCCAGACATGAATACCGGTGTCTCCGGTGTAAAAGATGTAATCCGAATCCAAGGGGAGTCTGAAAAACGCCCTGTAAAGCTGATTTATCATTCCGCCGTGAGTTACCACCGCTATAGTATCGTCCTCGCCGTTCTCGGAAAGAAGCTTTGAAAGCATATATTCCGCCCTTGCGCGAAATTCAACAGCGCTTTCCTGCTCGTATTTAGACATATGCAAAGGAACCTCAACATAAGGATACCTGCTGTCTGCTTCCTCGTGCGACAGTCCTGCCAAAAGACCGTTATTAAATTCCATAAGCTGCTTGCAGGGGATAAGCTCGGCTCCGGTTTTTTCGGCGAGATGCTGCGCTGTCTGCTTGGCGCGCTTTAGAGTGCTGTGATATATCCTGCTGATTTTGTAGGTTTCGGCAATGTATTCGCTCATGGCTGCTGCCTGCTTGTGTCCGTGCTCGGTGAGCGAAAAATCCGCACGCCCCTCGTGAACGTTGAGTATATCGGCTTCACTCTCTCCGTGCCTTATTATCAGAAGCTTCATGGAATCAAACCTTTCGTTTTAATTTTAGTTTTATGTCTTTGCGTCAATAAACAAAATTATTATAGCATATTAAAGTCAAAAAGTCTATAAAAATGCAAAAAAAGAATCCGTCCACAGGAAAATATCCCTGCGGACGGATTTGATTTTCAGATATTCTTTGCTCAGTTGTTGCCGGTAAGGTCGTCTTTAACGTCCTCAAAAGCTTCTTTGACATCCTCGGCTACGTCTTCGGCAGCGTCCTTGATGTCCTCGGCAGCGTCTTCAACCTTGTCGGCTAAAGGCTCAACCTCAGAAGCTTCGTCCTCATCCTCTTCGTTCCAGTCAAAGGAGACGGCAGAAGCTTTAGAATCCTTTCTTTCCTCCAGCTTTTCTGCAACAAAATCCGCAAGCTTGGTGGTAAGCTCACTTACCTTGTCGGCAGCTACGACTATTCCGCCCATAACGCCGTCAACAATGTTGTTTACAGCCGACTTGATATCGGGGTTAACGTGAACCTGGAAGCCGCTGTCGCTATCGTCGCACTCGTCGCAGCTGCAGCAATCATCCTCGCGCTCACATTCGTCGCCGTTCCAAGCCTCGCAGTCCTCACAGCAGC